>DAIOWL010000001.1:0-3754 GCA_036758545.1 Streptosporangiaceae bacterium
ACTGAAACCGGACATCCAGTGCGTTAGAACGCACTGGATCCGGGGTTTCATTGCGTTCCGGCCAGCCCGGCGCGTCCGGATCGTGATGCTGATGGTGCCGGCGTGGCTGACGCGAATCCTGTCCCCGTACCGTCGTCTAGCGCCGGGGTGCTAATCGGCCTTCTCCGGCACGCACTGGTTCAGGCACTCACCCAGGCCCTCGATCCAGGTGCGCAGCAGGTTGCCCGGCTGCAGGTACACCGGCGGCTTGCGGGCGTCGCCCACCCCGCCGCAGGTGCCGGTGGCGATCAGGTCGCCGGGCCGCAGGGTGATCGCCTGGCTGGCGTAGGAGACGATCTGGGCCGGTGAGAACAGCAAGTCCGAGGTCCGCGACTGCTGCGTTACGGCGCCGTCGACCTCGCACCGTACCTCCAGGTCAGCTGCGTCCCCGACCTCGTCCGGCGTGACCAGATAGGGGCCGGCCGGGGTGGAATGCTGGAACATCTTGCCGGCCAGCCACTGCAGCGTGCGCCGCTGCCAGTCCCGCATCGACACGTCGTTGATCACCGTGTACCCCGCGATGGCCGCCGAAGCCTCCTCCGGCGTGGCCCGGTAAACCGGACGGCCGATGACGACACCGAGCTCGACCTCCCAGTCGACCCGCTCGCTCACCGACGGCAGGACCAGGTCGTCGCGCGGGCCCAGCAGCGTCTCGGCGAACTTGGCGAACAGGGTCGGGTGCTCGGGCAGCTCCCGCCCGGTCTCCAGGATGTGCGACCGGTAGTTCAGCCCGACGCAGATCACCTTGCCCGGCTGCGTCACGACCGGCGCGAAGTCCGCCTGCGCGGCCGGCACCGCCGGAGCACCGTCCCGTTCGCGCGCGGCGCCGCCCGCGGCCAGCATCGCCCCGACGTCGCCGGCCTGCAGCGGCGTCAGCACGTCCCCGTCCAGCCGTGCCGCGGTCGTTCCCTGATCAGTCCGGATGGTGGCGAATCGCATAGCGCAGACTCTAGCGCTCGGCTTCCCAGCGCTCGATCGTCAGCTCGCCCGCGGCGTCCTGCGCGCGGAGCACCTTCTTGTCGAACTTGCCCACCGCGGTCTTCGGGATCTCCGGCACGAACGTCCAGTTCTCCGGCACCTGCCAGCGCGCCATCTTCTCGCCCAGGAACGTCGCCAGCTCGGCGGCGTCGGCCTTGGCCCCGGAGCGCAGCACCACGCAGGCCAGCGGCCGCTCGCCCCAGCGCTTGTCCGGGACGCCGATCACCGCGGCCTCCTGCACGGCCGGGTGCGCCATCAGCTCGTTCTCCAGGTCCACCGAGGAGATCCACTCACCGCCCGACTTGATCACGTCCTTGATCCGGTCGGTGATGGTGAAGAAGCCCCGCTCGTCCAGCATGCCGACGTCGCCGGTGCGCAGCCAGCCGTCGCGGAACTTGTCCGGCGCGGGATCATTGTGGTACGAGCCGGTGACCCATGGCCCGCGGACCTCGATCTCGCCCTCGCTCGTACCGTCCCTGGGCAGCTCCTCACCCTCCTTGCCGACGATCCGCATCTCGACCCCGTGGATGACACGGCCGGCCCGCATCCGCCAGTCCAGGTCCTCGGCCGTGCCTTCTGCCACCCCGGCGGGCGGCACCGCCAGACCGCCGACCGGGCTCATCTCGGTCATGCCCCAGCCCTGGATGATCCGCAGCCCGTACCGCTCACCGAACCGCTCGAGCAGGATCCGGGGCGCGGCCGACCCGCCCGACGTGCCCATCCGGAGCGAGGACAGGTCGATCTCGTGGTCCTCGCCGTAGTTCAGGATGGCGCTCCAGATCGTCGGCACCCCGGAGGTGACCGTGGTCCGCTCGGTGGCGATGAACCGGGTTAGGTGCTCCGGCTGCAGGAACGGGCCGGGCATCTGCAGCGTGGCGCCGGACAGGAACGCGGCGTACGGCATGCCCCACGCGGCGGCGTGGAACATCGGCACGATGGCCAGCGCGCGGTCGGCCTCGGTGACGCCGGTCACAGCGGCCGCCATGGTCGCCATCGCGTGCAGGTAGGTGGACCGGTGCGAATACACCACGCCCTTCGGGTCCCCGGTGGTCCCGCTGGTGTAGCACATCATCGCCGCGTCCCGCTCGTCTAGCTCGGGCCAGGCGTAGTCCGGCTGCTCCGCGGCCAGCAGCTCGTGATAGCGCAGCACCGGGACACCTGCTGCCTCGTTAAGGGCACCAAGCGCGGACGCGTCGCCGGTGCCGTTGACGATGAACGCCTCGACCGTGGTCAGCTCGCCGGCGATCCTGGCCAGCAGCGGGACCAGGGTGTCGTCCACGATGATGATCCGGTCCCCGGCGTGGTTGACGATCTGGGCCACCTGGGCGCCGGGCAGCCTGATGTTGAGGGTGTGCAGCACCGCACCCATGCTGGGCACCCCGAAGTAGGCCTCGAGGTGCTCCTGGTTGTTCCAGCAAAACGTGCCGACCGGGTCGTTCGGCCCGATCCCGAGCCGGGTCAGCGCCCCGGCCAGCCGCGCCGCGTTCTGCGCCACCTCGGCGTAGCCGGCCCGGCGGGTGCCGGACCCGGTCCACGTCACGCACTCGCTGCCCGGGTACACCCGGGCGCCGTGCCGCATGATCGCGCCGATCGTGAGCTGGTAGTCCTGCATCGTGCTGCGGATCATCAGGTCCTCATCCTCGCTGGCAGCCGTATTTACTGGGCGGTACGGTAGGACCGAATTTACGGCATAACCCCTATTGTCACCGCGCTCAGGTTTCCAGGGACACGGAGCAGCCCATGCCACGCCAGATCGTCCTCGCCTCCCGGCCGTCCGGCTGGCCAACCGACGACAACTTCGCGCTGACCGAGGCGGACCGGCCCGACCTGGCCGACGGGCAGGTGCGGGTGCGCAACCTGTTCATGTCGGTGGATCCGTACATGCGCGGCCGGATGAACGACGTGAAGTCCTACGTGCCGCCGTTCCGCGTGGGCGAGCCGCTGGAGGGCGGCGCGATCGGCGAGGTCACCGAATCCCGCTCACCAGACCTGGCCCAGGGCGACCTGGTCCTGCACATGCTGGGCTGGCGGGACGAGGCAGTCCTGCCCGCCCGGCAGGCCCGGAAGGTGACCCCGGCGGGAGGCCTGTCCCCGTCGGCTTACCTGGGCGTGCTCGGCATGCCGACGCTGACCGCCTACGTGGGCATGCTCGACATCGCCGCGCTCAAGCCTGGCAATGTGGTCTTCGTCTCCGGCGCGGCCGGGGCGGTAGGCAGCATGGCCGGCCAGATCGCCAGGCTCAAGGGCGCGGCGCGGGTGATCGGCAGCGCGGGCACCGAGGAGAAGGTCCGCTGGCTGCGCGAGATCGGCTTCGACGCCGCCTTCAACTACCGGACCGCCCCGGTCCTGGCGCAGCTGCGCGAGGCCGCACCGGACGGCATCGACGTCTACTTCGACAACGTCGGAGCCGATCACCTGGACGCCGCCCTGGTCATGCTGAACAACCACGGCCGGGTCGCCATGTGCGGCGCGATCGCCCACTACAACGCCACCGAGCCGCCGGCCGGCCCCAGCAACCTCGGCCTGGTCGTCAGCAAGCGGCTCACCCTGCGCGGCTTCATCATCATCGACCACGCCGATCGCCAGCCCGACATGATCGCCGACGTCAGCGCCTGGCTGCGCGACGGCAAGCTCACCCACGCCGAGACCATCGTCGACGGGCTCGAGCGTGCTCCCGGCGCCTTCATCGACCTGCTCCGCGGAGCCAACACCGGCAAGATGCTCGTACGCCTCTGAC
>DAIOWL010000001.1:3854-7148 GCA_036758545.1 Streptosporangiaceae bacterium
ATGGTGCCGGACGGCGGCCACGCGTGCGCCGACCTTCGCTGGTACTGCAAGGACGCCAAGGCGTGCACCGACCGCTGGACGTCCCGCGGCGAGGGAAAGCCGCGTAAGCGGCGGTCCTGATCGTCGCTCCTGGCCGCTAGCTCACGCTCGACCATCTCGACCAGGTCGGGGTGGGCGCTCAGCGCCCACAGCACCTCGGCCGGGACGCCGAGCCGCCGGGCCGCGAGGCCCACCACGGGCTGGAGCATGCCCAGCGCCTGGGCCAGCCCCTCGTCCCGCGCATACGTCGGCGGCAGATCGTCGAGGGACAGCTCGCCCGGCCGCCGGAACGCCCCGTCCCGCCCCGGCAGCCACGACTCGCGCCCGGCGATGGCCGCGATCGCCGACGTGACCCGCTCCTGGCTGACGTCCGAGAACGACGGGAGCACCGACTGCTCCACGACGCCGGCCACCAGGTGACGGTTCGGGACGAGCAGCACGTTCCAGGCATATTCCGAACGGGCGTGGGTCGGGTGCCTCAGTGCGAAGTCAAGACCGTCGATCTCCGCGGCCGGGTCGAAGCCGTCGAGACCACGCTCGTTCCGGCCGAACTCGATCGTGACCAGCACGTAGCCGAGCTCGTTCGGCGTCCTCGCCCGGACCTCGACCGCCTGCCGCACCCCCATCGGTCGGAGCTGGGCCAGCCAGGGCCCGTAGCGGTCGGCCGCGAACCAGATGCCCGGGTTCCCGTCGAAGTAGGCTTCGAGCTCCTTGCTCCGCTGGTAGAGATCCGGCGGCGGCATCAGCCGCACGGCCCCGTCGGCGGCGTTCTCCCCGATCAGGAAGGCGGCCTGCCGCACCCGCTCCAGCAGCTCCTCTCGCCGTCGGGACGTCGCCTCGTCCAGCGCTCGCACGACGCACTCGACGTCGGCCGCGTGCCGGGCCGGGTCCAGCTTCGCCACCTCGAGCCCGTCGTATCTGGGGAGCACGATCTGGAGGACCTCGGCCACCACGTCCGGCTCGGCCAGGTTCAGCGCCTCGAGGAACTGACGGGCCGCCGGGGCGTCCGCGATCGCGCGCCGTACCGTGGGCAGGCTGCTGGCCACTGGCCCCGGCAGGTACACGACCAGCCGGCCCTGGCCGTCGGACGGCACGACCTGGCTACCGTCGTCGAGCCGGATGATCGGCGCGGACCGTGCCGCTTCCCACTCCGGCGAGTTGTAGTAGAGGAAGGCGTAGAAGCGCGTGATCCACTCATCCGGCTGCGCCTCGAGGAACTCCCGGGTCACCCGCGCTACCACCTCGGCCGGCGTCACCTCGTCGATGCCGATCTCGTCCCGCAGGTAGCGCCACAACACCGGGGCGAGGTGCTCGGTGATGGACGCATCGGCGAACCGGACCGGGCGGCCCGCACCGCACAGGGCGCCTAGCTGTTCCGGGTCGAGCAGCTCGGCTACGCCGGCGCCGCCCGCCAGTTCCAGGTCGACGGCCACGCCGTAACCGCCGCCAGCCACCGGGATCATGGCCTCGGCGGTCAGGATCTCGCCGACCGCCTCGAACAGCGGCCGGAACATGGACCCGGCCGGGAAGCGTGCCTCCTCGAGCGGCAGCGCCTGCAGCGCCTCCACCGTGAGCAGCCCGTCGTCACGCAGTTCCCGCAGCACGCCGCCCAGCAGCGCGCCGGTCTCGCGCACCAGGAGCTGGTTGGACGGGTCGTGCCCCGGGACGTTGTCCCGGGCCGGCGTGGTCCGGTACGGCCCCTGCACCAGGAAGCCGAGGAACGTCTCCTTCTCGGTCGGGAAGGACACGATCAGCGGGGAGCTCTCAACAGGCACCAGGCGGCCGGCCTCGACCCGGAAGGCGATCTCGACCGGCGGTGCCTCCTCCAGCGCCCGGCGGTGCCAGGCCAGCCACTCCTCGGCCGCCCTGCCGTCCCTGGACAGCGTGACCCGCCGAGGGCCGGGCCCGCCCGCAGTCGGCAACGTGGAGACGGACCGCTCGATGACCGAGCGCCGCACCCCTGTGCCCCCGACCCGCAGCCGCGCGATGCTCCGCAGGAACAGCAGGATCCGGGGCTGGACCGCGGTCAGCGCCGCCGAGATCTCCCGGGCCGCGACCGCGGCGGGCACGTCGTCGTGGTCGAAGGGGAAGACGAACAGCGTCCCGGCCGAGGGCGGGGCCAGCGGCTCGACCGGAAACGGCCGGACGTAGTTCTCGATGCCGAAGTGCTCGTCCCCGCTATAGATGCGAGGGGACCTGGTGTAGGCGTAGACCGACTTGAAGCCGATGCCGAACTTCCCGATCGCGGTGAGGTCACCGGACTTGGCGCTCTTGCCGACCCCGCAGACGCCGCGCACGTCGGCCTCGGTGAACGGCCGCCCGTCGTGCCGCAGCTCGAGCCGGTCCGCGAACAGCTCGAAGGCCAGCTCGGTCGCGCCGGCGTCCTCGGCGTTCTGGACCAGCTCGAAGATGAAGTGCGTGCGCTCGCTGTACAACTGGCCGAGCAGGTCGAGCACGGCGGTGTCCCAGCCGTACCTGGCGATGTTCTCCTCGCGGATCTTCTGGTAGTCGGCTGGCACCCAGGCACGATAACCCAGGTAGCAGATCAGTGCGACAGGTCTGTACCCGCCGGAGGGGTCAGTCGAGCGCCAGCGTGGTCGCCGCGGCCAGCACGCTGACCGCCCGGCCCTCGTCCCCGGTGATGTGCGAGCCGAGTTCGGCCGGGGTGACCCGGTTGGCGGCCAGCCGGCAGAAACCCACCGCGTCGGCCACGATCGCAAGGCTCTCCCGGCCAGCAGCCTCCTGGCCTATGGCCACGTCCCAGGTGCCGCCGCCCGTGCCGGTCAGCACCAGGTGCACGTCGGCCGGCGGGAGGCCCATCCGGGCCGCGGCGTACGGCAGCATCCGGGCCGCGAGGTCGCTCATCAGGCGCAGCACCGGCGGGTCGGGGACCGACGGCGGCAGGCCGACGGCGCGGCGGATGTCGTTGTCGTGCACCCACAGCTCGAACGCGCGGACCACGAGCAGGTCATCGAGCGGGAGCCGGATGCCGTGTACCGCGATCCTGCCCGCGCAACCGTCAGCCGTCCGGTCACCGTCGGGCGCGCGCACCAGCTCCAGCGTGTGGTCGGCCGCGCGGCGCCACTCGTCCAGCGTCTGGGCGGGGGAGCGGCCGGCCTGCCGGACGGCCGAGCCCTGGGTCGACTCGACGTGCTCCGCGTCGGCCACGGCCGGGTCGCCGGCCAGGGCGCGGTGCGTGTCGTGCTCGACCCCGGTCAGGTGGCCGACCAGCTCCTGCACGTCGAGCCCGCGCAG
>DAIOWL010000001.1:7248-9068 GCA_036758545.1 Streptosporangiaceae bacterium
GTTTCCAGCTTGGCCATCGCCAGCCTGAGCCGCGATTTCGCGGTGCCCTCGGGAATGCCCATTGCGCTCGCCACCTCGCGGCAGGTCAGTCCCTCAAAGTAGGCGAGCTCGACGACCCGGCGCTGCCCGTCGGGCAGAAGCTGGACTGCTGCTCGCACCACCGACGCGGTTTCCGCCGCCATCACCTCGTCGCTGGCCGTCCCGGGCGGTTCCGCCGGGGTCAACCGGTAGTGCCGTTCCTGCCGGGCCACCCGGCGGAGCTCGCTGCGCAGCAGGTCCACCGCCCGGTGCCGGGCCAGCACGACCAGGTAGGTGCGCAGCGAGCCGACCGTGGGGTCATACCGGTCCGGATGACGCCACAGCTCGACGAACACCTCCTGCACAACGTCTTGCGCGGCGCTGCCGTTTCCCAGGACCCTCAGCGCGCCGCCGTACACACTCGGTGCCAGCTGGTCGAACACCTCGGCCAGAGCACGGTCGTCTCCAGCCGCCAATCGCGCCGCCAGCAGGGCGTCGCTCCCCTCCATTCCTCGGACGCTAGCCTGCGATGCCGGTCGCGGGCAATGCCCCATCGTCATCAAGCCGGCGCCGGGGTGGTCAAGACATAGCTGAGCGGCCGCCATCACCGTGCCTTTCCGCGTCCCGGGATCCTCACCTCCGATACGTCACCGCGTCCCGCCCCGGATCAGTCGATCTGCGCGGCCCGGCGGAGCAGGTACTCCCAGCCCGCCCGCAACTGCCGGCTGGACCACACGTCGGCGCGCTTCGCCACGGTGTCCTCCTCGTCGCCCCAGCGCCGCAGCGGGCCGGCCGCCATCGCGGTCAGCTGGGTCCGGCAGGCCCGGTCGAGCAGCACCGCCGTCATCACGGCGGCGGGCGCGTCGGGTCCGACGGCCACGATGCCGTGCTGCGGCATCAGGCAGGCCCGCGCGTCGCCCAGCGCCCCGGCTAGCGCCGCGCCGAGCTCCCGGGTCTTGATCAGGCCACCGGTCAGCGTGAACCGGGGGATGTCCGGATAGCAGAACAGCGACCCGGCGTGGTCGAGCGGATGCAGCGGCACGTCGAGCGCGGCGAACTCGTTGGCCGCGCTCGAGTGCGTGTGCACCACCGAGCCGACGTCCGGCCGCGCCGCCATGATCTCGGTGTGGATCGGGTACTCGATGTGCCGCGGCCCTTCGCCCTCGGCCATCCCGCTGTCGAGCACGGCGCCGTCCGGGCTGACCAGGACGATCTTCCCGGCGTCGATCTCCTCCAGGCCCCATCCCGCGCTCTTCATCCAGACGCCGCGGCCGCCGGGGTCGCGGACGCTGGCGTGCCCCCACACCATGTCGCCTTGCCCGCCCGCCGCCAGCGCGCGGGACGCCTGGACCGCCAGCAGGACGGCGCTGTTGCGGTCCGCGGGCTCATAGCTCACGGCTCCCGTTATACCCGCAAGCCCGGACACGCTTACCCTCGGATCTTGGGAGGCGAGCGATGCAGGCGGACATCCTGGTCGTAGGCGGCGGCATCGGCGGGCTGACCGCCGCCCTGGCGCTGGCGCGGGACGGGCACCGGGTCCGGGTTCTGGAGAAGGCGGCGCAGTTCGCCGAGCTCGGCGCCGGCCTGCAGCTCGCGCCCAACGCCACCCGGGTGCTGGCCGGCCTGGACGTGCTCGGCCGGGTGCTCGAGGCGGGCGTCCGGCCGCGCCGGCTGCTGCTGCGCAGCGCGCTGACCGCGGACGAGCTGACCGCCCTGGACCTGGGCGAGCCGTTCCTCGCCCGGTACGGGGCGCCGTACGTGGTCATGCACCGCAGCGACCTGCTCGCCATCTTGTACGACGC
>DAIOWL010000001.1:9168-10620 GCA_036758545.1 Streptosporangiaceae bacterium
GCCTGGATCGGCCCGGACCTGCACTTCGTGCAGTACCCGCTGCGCGCCGGGCAGATCTACAACCAGGTCGCCGTGTTCCGCAGCCGCCGGTACGCGGCCGACCCGGGGCTCGCCGACGGCGAGTGGGGCGGTCCCGGGGAACTAGACGAGGCGTTCGGGGCCTGCTGCGCCCAGGTGCGCGAGGCGACCGGTTTCCTGTGGCGGGACCGGTGGTGGCCGATGTACGACCGGGAGCCGCTGGCAGGCTGGACCCGCGGCCGTATCGCCCTGCTCGGCGACGCGGCGCACCCGATGCTGCAGTACCTGGCCCAGGGCGCCTGCCAGGCCATCGAGGACGCCGACGCGCTGGCCCGCGCCCTGGCCGGCTGCCCTGGCCCGCAGCTGATCGGCAAGGCGCTGGCCGGATATCAGGCCGAACGCGCCGCGCACGCCGTGCGGGTGCAGCGCACCGCCCGCACCTGGGGCGACATCTGGCACGTCAGCGGCGTGGGCGCGCTGCTGCGGGACGAACTGCTCCGCCGCCGCCCCGCCGACGACTACTCCTACACCGACTGGCTGTACGGCGGCCCGCCGCCACGTGCGCTTTGACAGGCGTCTATGCCCTCGTTTAGCGTCGTTTGTCCCGCGTCAACCTTTTCCATGGGGGCAAGCGTGCAGAGGGTGCCTGCGGTCTCACGTCCGGCGTGGATGCTGACCCTTTCCGGGTTCGCCGACCGGGGCGGTTCCCCGCGCCGCTCGCCGGTCGAGATCGTCGCCACCATGGGCTCGTACCTGACCCGCACCCAGGCCGCCGAGGTGTCAGGACTGCGCGCCGGCCCGTTCGGCCGCTGGGCCGACGGGGTCACCGCGATGCGCGAGGACTGCGCCGTCTTCGCCCGTCACTGGCAGGCGCACAACGACCAGGTGCTTGCCGATGACGGACCGTTGTGGGTGGTGCTCGGTGACTCGACCGCACAGGGCCTCGGCGCCCACAGCCCGGATGGCGGCTACGTGGGCCAGGTTCTGGCCGAACTCCGCCGCCAGACCGGCCTGCCCTGGCGGGTCCTCAACCTGTCCGTCTCCGGCTCTCTCACCCGCGACGTGCTCGGTGCCCAGCTGCCCGTGATGCCGGCCCACGCCGACCTCGTGACCTGCGGCATCGGCATCAACGACATCCTGTACACCAGCCCGTCCAGGCTGTTCACCGACCTGCGCACGCTGATCGCGGCGCTCCCGGACCAGACCGTGCTGCTCGACCTGCCGCTGCCCGCGGGCTGCTGGGGCTTCCTCGGCCGGGCCAGCGTGCCCTACGTGACCCGGATCAACCGGACCATCCATCAGGCCGCCGCCGCCCGCGGCCTTCCGGTCGCCGAGGTCTCGGCGCATTTCCTGCCGCCCTGGTCAGGAAAGTTCGCCTCCGACTGCTTCCACCCCAGCCAGGACGGCTACCGCGACTGGGCCCGCGCCCTCCTC
>DAIOWL010000001.1:10720-13805 GCA_036758545.1 Streptosporangiaceae bacterium
GATCCCGTCAGCGCGGCAGCCCCTCATGCGTGAGGGGCTTTTTCGTTCCCTGCGGACCAACGGGAGAAGCCATGGCCGAAGACAGACCGCCGTTCTGGTACGACGCGCGGCTGGCCGGCGAGATCGAGCGGCGCTGGCAGGAGCGCTGGGAGCGAGAAGGCACCTTCCGCGCCCAGGATCCCGGCGCCACCGCGCGGCCCAAGTTCTACCTGCTCGACTTCTTCCCGTACCCCAGCGGCATCGGGCTGCACGTGGGGCATCCGCTGGGCTACATCGGCACCGACGTGTTCGGCCGCTACCAGCGCATGACTGGCCGCCACGTGCTGCACCCGTTCGGCTTCGACACCTTCGGGCTGCCCGCCGAGCAGTACGCGATCGACACCGGCCAGCATCCGGCCGTCACCGTCCGGCGGAACGCGGACGTCATGCGCCGCCAGCTGCGCCGGCTGGGGCTGGCGCACGACCACAGCCGCGAGATCATGACCAGCGATCCGTCCTACTACCGCTGGACGCAGTGGATCTTCCTGCGCATCTTCAACAGCTGGTACGACCCGGCGGCCGAACGGGCCCGCCCGGTCGCCGACCTGATCGCCGAGTATGCGTCGGACCGGCGCGCCACGCCGGACGGCCGCCCCTGGCGCGACCTGACCGCGGCCGCCCGCGCCGACGCCGTCGATGCGCACCGGCTGGCCTACCTGTCGGAGCAGGTCGTCAACTGGTGCCCGGGCCTGGGCACGGTGCTGGCCGACGAGGAGGTGACCGACGAAGGCCGCAGCGCGGTCGGCAACTACCCGGTGTACCGCAGGCCGCTGCGCCAGTGGATGCTGCGCATCACCGCGTACGCCGAGCGGCTGCTGGCCGGCCTGGACGAGGTGGACTGGCCGGAGCACGTCAAGCGCCTGCAGCGGAACTGGATCGGCCCGAGCGGCGGCCCCTACCACCTGAAGGACTGGCTGTTCTCCCGGCAGCGCTACTGGGGCGAGCCGTTCCCCGTCGTCTACGACGAGGCCGACCCGGCCCGGCCGATCGCGCTGCCCGAGGACATGCTGCCGGTGACGCTGCCGGAGATGACCGATTTCCGGCCGGTGCCGCAGGACGACGCCAGCGATCCCGTGCCCGCGCTGGCCCGCGCGCCCGGCTGGGCGCAGGTCACCCTGGACCTGGGCGACGGCCCGCGCCGCTACCGCCGCGAGCTGAACGTCATGC
This sequence comes from Streptosporangiaceae bacterium, assembly GCA_036758545.1. Taxonomy (GTDB): domain Bacteria; phylum Actinomycetota; class Actinomycetes; order Streptosporangiales; family Streptosporangiaceae; genus Palsa-504. The sequence continues at coordinate 11,927 of DAIOWL010000001.1, forward strand.
CGCAATGGGCCGGGTCCTGCTGGTACTACCTGCGTTATCTGGATCCCGGCAACGACACGGCCCTGGTCGGCAGCGACGTCGAGCGGTACTGGATGTCGCCAGCCGGCGTCGACCTGTACGTCGGCGGCATCGAGCACGCGGTGCTGCACCTGCTGTACGCGAGGTTCTGGCACAAGGTCCTGTACGACTGCGGTGTCGCGTCGAGCCCGGAACCGTTCGGCCGCCTGTTCAACCAGGGGTACATCCTGGCCGACGCCTTCACCGACGCGCGCGGCCTGTACGTGCCCGCCGCCGACGTGACCCGCGCCGGTGACGGCTGGCAGTACCGCGGCCAGCCGGTCACCCGGCGGGCCGGGAAGATGGGCAAGAGCCTGAAGAACGGCGTCAGCCCGGACGACATCACCGACGCCTACGGCGCGGACACGCTGAGAATGTACGAGATGGCGATGGGCCCGCTGGACGGCGACCGGCCCTGGCGTCCCGCCGACATCACCGGCATGCACCGGTTCCTGCAGCGCCTGTGGCGCCTGATCGTCGACGAGTCCACCGGCGAGACGCTGGTCGTCTCCGGCGCGGCCCTGGATGACGCCACCGCGCGGCTGCTGCACCGCACCATCGCCGTGGTCCGCGAGGACTTCGCCGCGCTGCGCTTCCACACCGCGATCGCGCGGATCATCGAGCTGACCGCGCACGCGTCCCGGCTGCCCCATATGCCGCGCGCCCTGGCCGAGCCGCTGGTACTGATGGTCGCGCCGCTGGCCCCGCACCTGGCCGAGGAGCTATGGCAGCGCCTGGGCCACCCGGAATCCCTGGCCTACGAGCCCTTCCCGCAGCCTGACCCGGCCCTGGTCGCGGATGCGACCGTGATACTGCCCGTCCAGGTCAACGGCAAGGTCCGCTTCACCATCGAGGTGCCCGCGTCCGCGACCCGTGACGACATCGCCGGCCTCCTGGCCAGCCACCCCGCCTACCCGCGCGACGACGTAGCCCGCCTGGTCATAGTCCCCGGCAAGATCGCCAGCATCGTCCTGCGATGAGCCCGGCCTGGCCCGTTACCCGTCCGGGCCTTGCCTCCGCCCAGGCTGTACCCAGTGCCAGCTTGCCCGGGGCTGTATTCGAGCCAGTTCACCCTGCCGTGGCCCCGCCTGCCTTGACCATGGCCACGCTGGTCACCTACGCACCCAATGTCAATCTGGTCCCGCAAATAACCCCGAATTCGTTCGCCTATTGAACAACGTGGTTGATCTGGGCTTCGTGGTTGATCCGGTGCACGATAGACCCCCCGATCAACCGCATAACCCGAATCCACCAAGATAATCGGCCTGTTGGCATTACCAGATACACTTTCCGGCTCATTCCATTCAAGGATGACGGTCATTCGGCCTCAGTTACCGGCAATACTGAAGCGTGGCCGAAATTCGCAACGGTCCAGAGGAGCCTGATCGCGAGAATCGCCCCGAGCCGACCCCCAGCGACGACACCGGGGCGGCCCGGGAGTTGGTCGAGCCGCGCAGCCGCGCCGAGTACTCCGCCGATCTTGAGCGGCACGTGGCTCTCGTGAGTTTCGAGCCGCGCCGGGCCGGCCTGCCAGACGTCAGCGTCAAAGACGCCACGGAATACCTTGACCAGCACCACCTGGAACGTCCCTGGCTGTCTGTTGCACGCGGCTGTCCGCCCGAGGTGCAGCGTATATTCGCCGCGCTCGACCAAAGGCACGGGCACGCGCATATCCGCCATGAGGGCTGGGTCACCGAGGAGATGAACGAGCACCGGGTCCGGAACCTGCAGGATCCCGCCCAGCTCGACCCGGCCAGGCGCCGGGCAAGCATCGACGGCACCGGAGGATGAGCAGATCCGCGTGTTTAGAGAGGAACTGCGC
>DAIOWL010000001.1:13815-16475 GCA_036758545.1 Streptosporangiaceae bacterium
AGCAGGGGAGCGATGCCAGGTGAACCAGGCCTACTGGGCAAGGAACCCGGACGGACCGTTTGCCACCCTGATCGCGATTGCGGCTAACTACTGCCATCCCGAGGTCTATAACGACGCCTACCCTGAGCTGATCGAACGAGTCCGGTCATCGGCACCGGAGGATGAGCAGATCCGCGTGTTTAAAGAGGAACTGCGCCAGGCGCTGGCAGACCCAAGTCGGCTGCCCGACGACGAGCTCTCCAGGGCCGTCCAATACGACGACGGGAGCAGCCAGGCATTTCTCCGCCGCCTGTGGCGCGACCTGTACGGCGACGAGCCCTAAGCCCTCAGCGGCCGCCGAAGATGTTCCTGAACGCCGAACGCGCCTCCTTTTTCACCTGCCGGGTGATCAGGCCGGTCATCCACTCCCACTGGTTGTCCGGGTCATCCGGACGACGCTCGGGGACGTCGATCCGGATGTCACCGCCCACCACGACGTCGCGCAGCTCGTATCGTGCCACCGGCGCGGCGTCCTTATGGCAGACCATGCTCAGCAGGATGCCGAGTTCGGCGTCCGCCACCACGTCGTCGACGGAGAACCCAAAGCCATCCATCGGAGCGGCCGCCGCCACCGCGAACCGGTAGCCGCGACGGTCGCCGATCGTGGTCTCGGCGCCGCCGGTCAGGCGGCGTTCGAGCAGCCAGGAGGCGTCGAGCAGTTTCCCGATCTCATGCGGCGGCGGCCCGGGCGGGTGGGCGAGCCACTCGTCCTCCTCGAGCGACCACTGCCGCTCCCCGTCGCCGACGACCGTCCCCCCGAAGCCCCCGGCGGGCAGGGCATGCTCGCTCCGGTACCGGCCGGAACCGTCGAAGCTCACCCGGAAGACCGTGTGCAGAGTGCCGGCCCGCTCGCTCGCCGCGTCGAGGAGGTGGCCGTACCCGCCGAACCACAGGCGCCGCATGCTATCCGGGGCCTGGGTCATCATCGCGGCCATGTCCTGCCAGTGGTGCAGCGTGGCCGTGATCCCGGTCGCCCAGCGGTCCCGGCTGTCGTGCAGCAGGTGCAGCATCTGGTCGGTGACGGCCGGCCCGCCGGCGGGCCGGGGTTCGGGATCGGGCGGCATCTCCGTGAAGGGCCGTTCCCGCGTGTCCTGTTCGAAGGACCGGGACGTCCACGACTTGACCAGCGCGCCGACGCCTCTCTCGGCCAGGCCCGTGACGAGCTTGCCCGCCTCCCAGACCGGTCCGCCGGGCGCGGCCGGGCCCGAGTCGCGGCCGGAGTCCCAGCCGCCCGGCGGCACGAACCGGTCGTCATCGACCGGGTCGGGGTCGAGCCGCACCCCGGTCAGCTCGGTTACGCTCAGCGTCCTGCCGTCCAGGATCTCCTCGTGCCGCAGCAAGATGCCGAGCCCGAGGTCGACGAGCATCTCCACCCGGTCCAGCGGGCGGGTGCCGGCCGGACGCCGCGACCACAGCTGCGGCCGCGGAACCGCCACCACCCGCAGCGCCTCCCGCCCGCCGGCGGTCACCGCCTCGCCGGCCTCCAGGGTGTAGCCGGTGAGCAGCCACGATGGCCGCAGCATGGGCGGCAGCGGCGACCCGGGTCCGTCGTCGGCCTCAACGTTCCAGCCGCCGTCCTTCCGGGTCGCGGTCCAGCTCCGGTCCCCGTCGCACCCGCTGGCGATGTCCTCGCCCTGCTCGCGGTATCGCCGCCCCGGCTGGATCAGCAGCGTTGACCGCTGCGTTTCGGTCCCGAGCTGGTCCGTGGCCATTTCCCACTCGCGCTCGGCCCGCAGCCGCCCGCTGAAGTCGCGGAAGAGCTGCCACGGCGGCGGCACGCACTTTGCCTCGCCCGGCGGCGGCACTTCGTCCTCATGCCGGATCCGGTTCAGGTCCAGGTCACGGCGGACGCTCACCTCGGCGGTCAGGCTCAGCCGCGACCAGTCCGCACGGTACAACAGGCCGACCAGATCCGTCATGATCCCTCCCGGCTCGCGCGGCCACACCAGCCGCCGCTACGGCGGCGGCTGCTCATCCCACGCCTCGTTCGGGTCGTCCGGCTGCTCATCCCACGTTCCGCGCGGGTCGTCCGGCTGCTCGTCCCACGGAGGACGCCAGGCGCGGCGCTTGCGCCGCGGTCCCCGGGGCCACAGCTGGTTCAGCAGGTCCATTCGGTCGCTCATCGTGCCTCCCGTTGAGCGGCGCGTCCGATTCGGCGCGTCTTTCAACCATTGTCACCCGAACGGGCCGGGCTCACGTCCACCCGCATGATCACCGCATGGCAGACTCGGAAGCCATGTGTACGGTCGTTGTCAGCCTGGACCCGGATAGCCCGGTGCCGTTGCTGCTCCTGGGTATCCGCGACGAGTTCACCGGCCGCCCCTGGCAGCCCCCGGCCCGGCACTGGGCCGGAACCGAGTGGGCACCGCTGATCGGCGGGCTCGACGAGCAGGCCGGCGGGACCTGGCTGGCGGTACATCCCGGACAGTCCCGGGTCGGTTGCATTCTGAACGGCCGGGGGGAGTTCGCCCCGCCGGACCGGCGCCGTTCCCGCGGCGAGCTACGAGGCCGGGACGGGCGACAAGTGCTTCGTCTGCGTGTGCGAGGACGTCACGGTGAAGGACGTGCGCCGCGCGCTCGCCGAGGGCTTCGACTCGATCGAGCTCGCCAAGCGTTACACG
>DAIOWL010000001.1:16485-36756 GCA_036758545.1 Streptosporangiaceae bacterium
GCATCCTGAACGGCCGGGGGGAGTTCGCCCCGCCGGACCGTCGCCGTTCCCGCGGCGAGCTGCCGCTGCGCGCCGCGGCCGAGGGGCAGGCCGCCCTCAAGGAGCTGCACCAGGCCCCGGATACCCTGGCCCGCTACGACCCGTTCTACCTGGTCTGCGCCGACCTCGGAGCGGTGCTGATGCTCGGCTGGGACGGCGTCACCGCCGAACTGACCGACCTCGAGCCGACCACGCACGTACTGACCAACGCCGGCCACATGTACCCGCCGGGGCGCGACAACCTGCAGAAGCCGCCGGACGAGAAGGCCGCCCGGTTCGGCCCGAAGTTCGCCGCGTCCCGCCCGTCCGGCGACCCGGACGCGCGAACCGCCTCGATCCAGGACGCCTGGGGTGACTGGCTCGCCCTGGCCGGGGGCGACGGCCTGGCCGCCACCGAACCCGGCGCCATCATCGTCCGCCGCGAGCTGCCCGATGGCCGCATCTACGGCAGTACCTCGGTCACCGTGATCGCGCTGGCCGCGGACGGCCGCCTCCGCTACGACTTCCAGCCCGACCCGCCCGACCCCGCGACCTGGTACTCCGTCGAAACCACCTAGAAGAACTCGAAGTACTCGCGCATCTCCCAGTCGCTGACGTCCTGGCCGTCGGGCAGGGGGACTTCGGTCAGCGCGTTGGCGTACCGCCCGAGCTCGTGGCGCTTCATCATGACCAGGTACGAGACCAGCGTGTCGCCGAACGCCTCCCGGTAGAACGCGTCCGCGTCGAGCAGGTCGACCGCCTCGGCCAGCGACGCGGGCAGCGGCGGCGCCTCGGTCGCGTACGGGTCGACGTCGGCCGCGGGTGGCGGCTCCGCTTCCCGCCGGATGCCGTCCAGGCCCGCCGCGATGTTCGAGGCCAGGTAGAAGTAGGGGTTCGCGGCCGGCTCGCCGATCCGCATCTCCACGTGGCTGCTGGCGTCGCCGGGAGCGCCCTGGACCCGGACGAGCGCGCCGCGGTTCTCCACCGCCCAGTTCACCCGGTCCGGCGCGAACGAATACGGGCGGAACCGCTTGTAGCCGTTGACGGTCGGCGCCCCGAACACCGCCATCGGCAGCGCATGGTCCAGCAGCCCGGCCACGTAGTGCCGCCCGAGGTCGGACAGCGACGCCGACCCGGAAGCGAACGCGTTCGAGCCGTCGGCCCGGGACAGCAGCGACTGGTGCAGATGCCAGCCGGAGGAGAAGAAGTTCGGCAGCGCGGGCCGGCACATGAACGTGGCCAGCAGCCCGCGCCGCTGGCAGACCTGCTTGACCGCCGACCGGAACAGCACCGCCGCGTCGGCCGCGGCCAGCCCGGCCATGGGCGCGAAGCTGAACTCGAGCTGGCCCGGGCCCCACTCGTCCTCGATCGCCCGCGGCGGCAGCCCGACGTCGTACAGCGCGTCCCGCAGCGCCTCCAGGGTCGGCCCCATGCTGTCCAGCCGCACCTCGGACAGGAACTGGTAACCGCGCTCGAACACGCTGACCGGCGGCGCAGGCGGGGTGAACCCGGCGTTCTCCGGTGCCAGCTCCTCGGGCGAGCGGACCACGACAGAGAACTCGACCTCGAGCCCGGCCAGGTAGTCGTACCCGGCCTCGCCGAGGTCGGCGAGCACCCGGCGGAGCAGGCCGCGGCCGTCCAGCGGCATCGGCTGCCCGTTGCCGAAGTAGACGTCGCACAGCATCCAGCCGGTCCGGTCCGCCCACGGCAGCACCCGGAAGGTGCTCGGGTCAGGCACCACGACCACGTCGGGAAACCCGGTGAACTCGGCGATGCCGAACCCGCCGCCGCGCGCGAACGCGGGCACGAACACCTGGTTGCCGGTGTCCAGGCTGTAGATCGCGCCGGAGAAGTCGAGCCCGTCTGACATCGCCGCTATCGCCGCCTCTGGCGACATCATCTTGCCCCGCGGCACCCCGTGCTGGTCCACCACGGCCAGCCGGACGGTGCGCAGGTCGAGCTCGCGGATCCGGGCCTTGACCTCCTCGGCCGGGGAATCCCACCCGCGACCGGAACTGGAGTCCAGCCCGTAACGCTCGACGAACCCCGGCTGCCCGACCCCAGAGATTTCGGTACTCACGCACCTACCCTAGATGCGGAGGCAGCCCGAACGCCGGGAAGATCCGCTCGGTCTCCAGGAAGAACGTCAGGCGGCTGAGCCGGCCCTCCCACACCTCGTGCACCTGCAGCGCCCAGGGCGCGTGCCCGCCGGCCGGGTCCGGCTTGTACTGCGCGAGCGCCTGGACCCCGTTGACCTGCCCGGTCGGCACCAGGATGGAGTCCTTGCACGCGCTCGGTGACGGCTCCTGCATCCAGCGGGTGATGTTCTTCGCGCCCCTGACCCACATGGCGTACGGCGGCATCGTCATCAGCGCGTCGTCGTGCAGCAGCGTGACCAGCTGGTCCATGTCGTACCGCTGGAACGCGTCCACGTACTTGGCGAGCAGCTCGGACTGGTCCGCGTCGACCGACGCCGGGCGCTGCTCCTCGGGCAGCGCGGCCAGCGTGGCCCGAGCCCGCTGCAGCGCGCTGTTCACCGCGGCCACGCTGGTGCCCAGGGTGTCCGCCGCCTCGGCCGCGGGCATCTTCAGCACCTCGCACATGATCAGGGTGGCCCGCTGCCGGGCCGGCAGGTGCTGCAGCGCGGTGACGAACGCCAGCCGGATAGTGTCCCTGGCCACCGCGATCTCGGCCGGGTCGCCGTGCTCCGGCATGACCTTGGCGTCGGAGATCGGGGAGATCCAGACGTCGTCCGGGTGCCAGTCGCCGAGCATCGCCTCGACCGGCGGCGAGGCCGGCCCGAGGTCGATCGGCAGCGCCCGCCGCTGCCGCCCGCGCAGCATGTCCAGGCAGATGTTGGTGGCGATCCGGTACAGCCAGGAGCGCACGCTCGACCGGCCCTCGAACCCGTCGGCCGCGCGCCAGGCGCGCAGCATCGTCTCCTGTACGGCGTCGTCGGCTTCGAAACCCGAGCCCAGCATGCGGTAGCAGTAGCCGGTGAGTTCCCGGCGGTATTGCTCCAGGTTGTCCGGGCTAACCTCGGTGGCGGCAGTCGTCGGCATAGTTCCCCACCCTACGTCGCGCTCCTGACATTTTCGGCTCTCGGCTACCCCGGCTCCGCCCCTTCGACCCCTTCCATCCCGTAGCGGCTCATCAGCTCCCGCTCCGCCTCCCGCGACGGCGCCTCACCGGACGCCCACAGCTTGTGCAGCTCCTCGAAGTAGGCGTCCATGGCCGGCGCGTGCAGCACCAGCAGCCTGGCCGGCTCTGCGCCCTGGTTCCCGAACGTGTGCGCCGCGCCCCGCGGCACCAGCAGGAAGTCCCCGGCGCCGCCGGTCAGCTCGGCGTCGTCCAGCCGGAACGTGATCGTCCCCGCCAGCACGAAGAACGCTTCGGAGCAGGTGACGTGCCGGTGGGGCGGCGGGGTCCTGGCGCCCGGCGGCACGGTGCGCTCCATCAGCGAGAAGTCGCCGCCGGTCTGCTCGGCGACGGCCTTGAACGCCATCACGTTCTTGCGGGCGGTCAGCAGGTGTCCCTGCCCCGGCGGCACGATGCCAGTCATTTTTCCTATTTAGCATGCCCCGCGGCTGCGAGAAAATCAGACATGACTGCTATCGCGGTGGAGCGCGCCCAGGCGGCGCGGCCGGCACAACATTTCGTCGTGGTGGTCTTCGACGGGGTGTCGATGGGCATCATGTCGTTCGCCTTCGGCGTGTTCGACATGGCCAAGCACTACGGCGTACTGCCCGATCTCGATCTGCAGGTGGTGGCGGGCGAGCCCGCCACCGCGGTCACCGGAGGCGGGCTGAGCTGCTACGTCCCCTACGACCTCGAAGCCATCCAGGCCGCCAGCCTGATCATCATCCCGAACTGGCGGGACCCGGCCGAACCCCCGCCCGGGCCGCTGCTCGCCACTCTCCGCGCGGCGCACGGCCGGGGCGCCCGGGTGGCGGGCCTGTGCTCGGGCGCCTTCGTGCTGGCCGCGGCCGGGCTGCTCGACGACAGGCCGGCCACCACGCACTGGGCGCTGGCCGGCCAGCTGGCCCAGATGTACCCGAAGGTCCAGGTCAGGGCCGACCAGCTCTACATCGACGACGGCGACGTGCTGACCGCGGGTGGCGGCGCGGCCGGGATGGACCTGGGCCTGCACCTGCTCCGCGAGCACTGCGGCGCGGCCATGGCCAACCGCCTGGCCCGTTCCATGGTGGTACCGCCGCACCGGCCCGGCGGGCAGGCCCAGTACATCGAGTCCCCGTTGCCCGCACCCGACGACAGCGAGCCGGTGGGGGAGACGATGACCTGGGCGCTCGGTCACCTCGACCGGCCCCTGCCGGTCGCGGTGCTCGCCCGCCAGGCCGGGATGAGCCGGCGCAACTTCGACCGGCGGTTCCGTGAGATCACCGGGACCGCGGCGCTGACCTGGCTGACCCACCAGCGCGTGCTGCGCGCCCAGCAGCTGCTCGAGGCGACCCGGCTGCCGGTCGAGGAGGTGGCCCGCCGCTGCGGCTTCTCCTCGGCCGCCGCCCTGCGCCAGCACTTCAGGCGGGTCACCGGGACCGCCCCGGCCGCCTACCGGGCCACGTTCGGCCCGCTGTCTTGAAACTCGCGCTGTCCTGAAAGCGTTGTCCTGAAACTGGCGCAACTTGGCCGGATTCGCGCTTTCCCGCCGCCCGGCCGGGTCGGCATTATCGGGTGTGCCAGCAGAACGCAGATCCGAAATCGGGGGTTCAACCATGGAAATCCGTCCGTTCCGCGTCGAGATCCCGCAGGAGAGCCTGGACGACCTGCGGAACCGGCTCGACCGGACCCGCTGGACCAGCGACATCCCGGGCGAAGGTCCGGACTACGGCACGGGCCTGGCCTGGGTGCAGAAGCTCGCCGGGTACTGGCGCGACGGCTACGACTGGCGCGCCGCCGAGGCCAGGCTGAACGCCTGCCCGCAGTTCGTCACCGAGATCGACGGCCAGGACATCCACTTCCTGCACGTCAGGTCGCCGGAGCCGGACGCCTTGCCGCTGATCCTGACGCACGGCTGGCCCGGTTCGGTGGTCGAGTACCTCGACGTGATCGGGCCGCTGACCGATCCACGCGCGCACGACCGGGATCCGTCGATCGCGTTCGACCTGGTGATCCCGTCGCTGCCCGGGTTCGCCTTCTCCAGCCCGCTCACCGGACGCGGCTGGGGCACCACGCGCACCGCCGCGGCCTGGGTCCAGCTGATGCGGCGCCTCGGCTACCAGCGCTACGGCGCGGCCGGCAACGATGCGGGCTCGATGGTCTCGCCGGAGGTCGGCCGGCTCGACCCGGACCACGTCACCGGGGTGCACGTAACCCAGGTCTTCTCGTTCCCGTCCGGTGACCCAGCCGAGTTCGAGGGCCTGTCCGAGCAGGACATGGCGGCCCTGGCGAAGCTGCAGTGGTTCCTGGACCACAAGTTCTCGTTCAACCAGCTGCACTCCCAGCAGCCGCAGACGCTGGCGCACGCGCTGGCCGACTCCCCGGCAGGCCTGCTTGCCTGGAACGGGCAGCTCATGGGCGAGGACGCGATGGGGTCCAAGGGCCTGGACGACGACTTCATCCTGACCAACGTCGCCTTGTACTGGCTCACCAACACCGGCGGCTCGTCGATCCGCTTCTACCACGAGGACGCGGGGGCTTCTCGCGCGCAGGAGCCGACGACCGTGCCGCTTGGCGTGGCCGGCTTCGCCGGCGACTTCTCCGGCGTCCGGCGCTTCGCCGAGCGGGATCACCAGAACCTGGTGCAGTGGACCATGCACCCCGAGCCCGGCGGCCACTACGCCGCCCACCTGGAGCCCGACGTGCTAGCCGACGACATCCGCGCCTTCTACGCCGGGCGCCGCTGAACTATCCTGCCAGCGTGGGTGACCTGCTGGCAGAGGCGGAGGCCGAACTCTACGCGGACGACCCGGACGGCTTCACCGCGCGCCGGGGCGAACTCGCCGAGCGCGCCCGCGACGCGGGCGAGCCCGCCGTGGCGAAGAAGATCACGGCGCTGCGTAAACCCACCCGTTCGGCATGGGTGGTCAACCGCCTGGTACGGACGGACCCCGAGGTGCGGTCCCGGCTGGACAACCTGGCCGCCGACCTGCGCGAGGCGTCCGGCGGCGGCAGGCTCAGGGAGCTGACCGCGGCCCGGGCCAAGCTCGTCGACGAGCTGACCCGGATGGCCCTGGCGGGGGTGCCCGCGCCGCCCGCGGCGCTGCGCGAGGAAGTGACCGCCACCTTCGACGCAGCCATCGCCGACCCTGAGGTGGCCGCGAGCCTCGGCACCCTGGTCCGCGCCGCGCGGTACGCGGGCTTCGGCGGCTTCGCGGTCGCGCCGGCCGCGCCGGCGCCCAGGAAGACCAAGGCGCCGGCTGAGCCCGCGGCCGAGCGCGAGGCCCGCCGCCAGGAGAAGATAAGGGAAGCCGAACGGGCCGTGGCTGACGCCGACCGCGACCTCGAATCCGCCACCGCGGCCGAACGCGACCTGGAGGACTCCGTCCGCGACCTGGAAGCGCAGCTCGCCGACCTCCGGCAGCGCCTCGCCGAGGCGCGGCGGCGGTCCTACCGGGCCGAGTCGCGGCAGCAGCGGGCGGTCGGGCAACTCAGCCGGCTGAAGGAGTAAACCATCCCGCCCGGCTGGTGCCTCTTACTACACGTGAGGCCGCCGGGGTTGTTCTGGCCCGCGGGGCGTCGCCGTGTTGTGGGAGGGTTGCCGGGAATGAGCAGGGCATTGACTTCGGTGGAGGTGCTGCCGGTGGATGATCGTCCGTCTGAACCGGACGGGTTCCGCGAATTCGTCGAGGCACGGTCGGGCGCGCTGCTGCGGTCGGGCTGGCTGCTGACCGGCGACTGGCCGAGCGCCGAGGACCTCGTGCAGACCGCCCTCGCCGCGGCCTGGCCGCGGTGGGCGTCGCTGACCCGGCAGGACGCGCCGGAACTCTACGTCAGGAAGATCATGGTGAACACGTTCCTGCGCTGGCGGCAGCGGCGCTGGAACGGCGAGATCGCTACCGGGCGGCTGCCCGAGATGCGGGCGTACGGGGACGCCTTCGCGCAGATCGACGCCAGGCAGGCGCTGATCGCGGCGCTGGACCGGCTGCCGCCCAGGCAGCGGGCCGTGGTGGTGCTCCGCTATTTCGCCGATCAGACCGAAGCGCAGACCGCGGCCACGATGGGCTGCTCGGTCGGCGCGGTGAAGGCGCACGCGTCGAAGGCGCTGGCCCGGCTGCGAGACGCGCCCGGGCTAGCCGAGCTCATGACCGGAGGTGTGACCTCATGAACACCGAGGAAAGGCAGCTGGCGGAGATGCTGCACCGGGTCACCCCCGAGCCGCCGCGCCGGGTGACCGTGGAGGATGTCGCGTTCCGGCTGGCCGGCGACACGCAGCGGGAGCCTCGCCCGCGGCGCGGGTCTATCTGGAACAGTGTCTTCCGGGGCGGGCGCGGCTGGACGCCGGTGCTGGCCGCGCTCAGCGTGTTCGCCGTAGCCGGGGCCAGTGCGGGCATCGCGACCGTCGCGACCTCGCACCACAGCCATACCCCGGCCACGGCGGGCGGGCCGCCGCCGGGGACGGCCTCGGTGTCGAGTTCGGCGTCCCCGACTGCGCCGTCGCAGTCGCCGCCCCCGGCCGGGGAGACCCTGCGGGTGGCCGGCGGGATGTGGGGCGCCAAGCTGATCAACCGCCACTCGTTCAACCAGGGCTCGCTGACCGGCAGCGGAGACTCGCTCTACGCGGTCGAAGACGGTGCCCTCGCCCGGATCGACGCGGCTAGCGGGGCCACCCTCCAGACGGCCCCGTACAGCCCGCCGGTCTTCAGCCGGCCGGTCGTCGTCGGGAACACGGTGTGGGTGGTGTGGTCCTACGGCGGCGGCGGGATCGTCCTGCGCGGCTACGACGCACGGACGCTCGCCGAGGTCGCGTCGGTGCCGGTGCCTGCCGCCGGCGGGGTGTCCAACCTGGCCCAGGGCGTGCTGACCGCAGGCCCCGACGGCAAGCTCTACGTGGCCGCGGGCGACTCCGTGGCCATCGTGGACCCGGCCGCCCGCCAGGTGACCCACCGGATCTCCCTCACCGCGGGCCAGGCCAGTTCGGTGGCGGTCTCGCCCGACGGCAGCAAGCTCTACGTCGGGGTGGTCCCTTCAACCCCTTCAGGGTCGTTCCAGCTGCTGGTTTACGACGTCGCCACCGGCAGCCAGGTGTCCTCGTCCCAGATGTCGTTCGGCGGTGCCGCGAACCTAGTCGCGACCGACGGCGGTGTCTGGGGCACGACGGGCACCGGGATGAGCCAGTGGGTCTGGTTCGCCCCCGGTGGCAACCTGACTCGCTCCTTCCGGGTCAGCCAGGGCCCGGGAGCCGGGTTCAGTTCGGTGCCGGTCTACAGCGGCGGCGTGGTCTGGGTCGGTGGCTCACACGAGCTCATCTGCGCCAGCCCGTCCACCGGCCAGGCGCTGGCGCGCACGTCCATCCCCACCGACCACAGCGTGGTGGAGTACTTCGACAGCGCCACCGTGCTGAGCGGCGGCCGCGCCTACGCCCTCTACCAGGACAACGCGGCTCACCTGGCCGGCGTGGCCAGCCTCACACCCCCCGCGGCCTGCTCAGGCTGAACCCTGCCAGCTCGAGCGGCCTAATGACCGGGTCCGTCTGCCACCTGCTCAGCAGGGGGCGGCGGACCCGGTGGCGTTCCGTCGCCGAACGGCCGCCCGCCTAGTTCCTCGCGGTGGTGCGGGGTGAGCCAGCCGGACAGGTCGGGCCCGGCCGGGATGATCCCCGACGGGTTCAGCCCGGTGTGCACCCGGTAGTAGTGCGCCTTGGTCTGGGGGAAGTCGATGGTGTCGCCGAACCCGGGCGTCTGGTACAGGTCCCGCGCGTACGCCCACAGCACCGGCATCTCGGTGATCTTGTTCCGGTTGCACTTGAAGTGGCCGTGGTAGACCGCGTCGAACCTGACCAGCGTGGGCCATAGCCGCACGTCCGCCTCGGTGATCGTGTCCCCGGCCAGGTAGCGGCGGGTGGCGAGCCGCTCGGACAGCTCGTCAAGGCGGGCGAACAGCTTGCGGTAGGACTCCTCGTAGGCCGCCTGCGTGCTGGCGAACCCGGTCTTGTACACGCCGTTGTTGACGTCCTCGTAGACCCCGGCGCTGATCTCCTCGATCTCGTCCTGGAGCTTGTCCGGGTACAGTTCGGGCGCACCCGGGCGGTGGAACGCCGTCCACTCGTGCTCCAGGTCCAGCGTGATCTGCCGGTAGTCCGCGGTCACCACGGCGCCCGCGGCCACCTCCACGATGGCGGGCACGGTGACGCCCCGGTCGTAGCCTGGCACCGCCTTCTCAAAGGCGTCCCGCAGCCAGTGGATGCCGAGCACCGGGTCGACCTCGCCCGGGTCGAGGTCGAACGTCCAGCTCCGCCAGTCATGCTCGGGACCGCAGATGCCCATCGACAGCGCGTCCTCGAGCCCGAGCAGCCGCCGCACGATCATCGTCCGGTTCGCCCACGGGCATGCCCGCGCCACCACCAGCCGGTACCGCCCCGCCTCGGCCGGGAGCGACCCGTCCCGCCCGTCCGCCGTGATCCGCCCGTTCAGATACCGGGTATCCCGTACAAATTCTCCCGTAGCGCCCACCCACCCGACGCTACCCCATTGCTCCGCTTTTCAAATACCCACCCCCGCCGTCCCACCCAAGCCACGAGCCATCCACCCCCGCGCCCGCGCCGGCTTCCGCCGCGTCGCCCGCCCACCCGGCGCCGTCCCCCCAGCGTCGACCGCATGCGTCTGTGCTTACCGGATGGCGTCCCAGAGGGCGCGCTCCTCGCCGGCCGGGTCGCCGGCCGCCGTGAGGGTGTCGCCCAGCAGGCCGGTGGTCCGCTGTCCCACGTCGTAGCGCGCCCAGCCGGGATCGCCGCTGGTGATGAAGTCCACCCATACCCGGTGGGCCACGTTCGCGACGGCCGGGGAGGGCGCGTCGCCGATGAGCGGGCGGAGCTCGGCCCGGGTGGCGGTGTCGAACACGAACGGGATCTCCGCCGCGTGGCAGGCTCCGAACCGGTAGTTGTCCCGCGGGTCCGGGTGGTCGAACCGGTACATCCAGGTGTCGGCCGCGCCCGCGGCGGTCCGCGCCTCGGCGACCCGGATGGGCGGGATCCGGAAGAACCAGTCGGTGATCACCGCGGCCAGCAGGTCCCCGGGGCTGGCGTCAGCCCGACCCGCCCGGTAAACAGCGAGTGCCTCACCCGACAGCCCGTAGGCGCCGGCCACGGCGGCCAGCGTCGGCTCGTCGATGAGGTCGATGGTGGCCGCCGCCACCAGGAAGAGCCGCGCCTCGTCCCGGTTCGAGCCGATCAGCAGCGGAACGTTCCCGCCCTGCCCCGCGGCGAAGGAAGCCAGCGGCGCGGCCGGCACGACCGATCCGTCGACGGTGGGCGCGAACGGCAGCAGGCTCAGCGTGAGCTGCCCCCACCGCGCCGGGTCCGGCGTGGTCTGCACCTCCACCACCAGGTCCGACGCGGCCTGGACGAGCTTGTCCAGCGGGACCGCCTTGATCGAGTCCCGGTCCGGCGGCACGCCCAGTGCCTCGGCTAGGTAACCGGCGACCATCCGGCCCTCGTCCGCGGTGAGCGTGTGCGCCCCGGCCCCGCTCTGCGCGATGGCCTGGCCGAACAGCCCGGCCGCCAGCGGCATCGACAGCAGCGTGGTCACGCTCATCGCCCCGGCCGACTCGCCGGCGACGGTCACCCGCCCCGGGTCACCGCCGAACGCGGCGATGTTCTCCTGCACCCACCGCAGGGCCGCGAGCTGGTCCAGCAGGCCGAGGTTGGCGATGCCGTCGCCGAGGAACAGGAAACCCTCCGCGGCCAGCCGGTAGTTGATGGTCACGCAGACCACGCCGTCCCGGGCGAACGCCGCGCCGTCGTACGCGCCGACCGACCCCGAGCCGTTCATGAACGAGCCGCCGTGGATCCAGACGAGCACGGGCAGCCCGCCCGCGCCGACGTCGGGCGTCCACACGTTGAGGTTCAGGCAGTCCTCGCCCGGGATCACTTCCTCGGGGAACAGCGGCTGGTACTGCGGCGGGTAGTCGCCCTTCGGCACGGTGGGCCCGAACGAGGTCGCGTCGCGCTCGCCCGCCCAGGCCGGGACGGGCTGCGGCGGGAGCATCCGGTTCGGGCCGAACGGCGGTGCCGCGTACGGGATGCCGAGGAAGGAAATCACACCCGCTTCGACCCGCCCCCGGACCATCCCGTCGCGGAGCCGTACCACCGGATGCTGCGCCGTCTCGCTCATACGTCCCTCCATTGCCGCGTCCACGCAAGGCCTGTTCCGACTATTTAGCCCTAGTTGATCTCCGATGCGCACTACCGAATCCGTGTCTCATGGCGGGACTAGCGCGGTGGGTTAGGTTAGCCTAAGCTAAGGTCGCGTCAGGGGCGAGTCCGATGATGCTGAAGTGATCCCAGGGGAAGGCCTGATGACCAACCAGAACACCAGCATGATGCACGCTTCCATCCCACCCGGACGCCGCCCCCGCAAACACCGCCCCGGCAAACACCGTCCCGGCAAGCGCCGCCCCGGCAAGCACTGGACCAGTAAGCACGGGACCATCCTCGTCCTGGCCGCCGGATCGGCCGCGGTCTGCGGGCTGCTGGCCGGCTGCGGCGCGACCGGCGCGACCGCGGGCACGGACCAGGGGGGCCAGGGCGGGTCGATCACCCTCTACAGCGGCCAGCACGAGCAGACCACCAACGGCCTGGTCGCCGCGTTCGAGAAGCAGACCGGGATCAAGGTCAACGTCCGCAACGACGACGAGGACACCCTGGCCAACCTGATCGCCGTGCAGGGATCGCACACCCAAGGCGACGTGTTCTTCACCGAGAACTCCCCACCGCTGGAGTTCCTCCAGGAGAAGGGGCTGCTGTCCAAGGTCGGCCCGGCCACGCTGGCGGATACCCCGGCTAAGTACGACTCGCCGGACGGCGACTGGGTCGGGGTGTCCGCCCGGGTCAGCGTGATCGTCTACAACCCGTCGCTGATCACCAAGAACCAGCTCCCCACCAGCGTGATGCAGCTCGCCGACCCGAAATACCAGGGCAAGCTCGGCATCGCGCCGGGCGAGACCGACTTCCAGCCGATCGTCACCTCGGTAACCAGGACCTACGGCCGGACCGCCGCGCTCAGCTGGCTGGAGAAGGTCAAGTCCAACGGCGCCAGCCACAATTTCCCGGACAACGAGACGCTGGTCAGCGACGTGAACCGCGGCCAGGTCGCCTTCGGGGTCATCAACGAGTACTACTGGTACCGGCTCAAGGCCGAGATCGGCGCCGGCGCGATGCACTCGCAGCTCGCCTACTTCGCCCCGCACGACCCCGGCTACGTGATCGACGTCTCCGGCGCGGGAGTGCTGAAGGACAGCAAGCACCAGGCGGCCGCGCAGAAGTTCCTCGCCTTCCTGGTCAGCAAGAAGGGCGAGGAGATCATCGGCCGGGCCGGCGGCGACGAGCAGAGCTATGAGTACCCGATCGGGTCCGGCGTGACCATCTCGGCCCCGGAGACGCCGTTCAACCAGCTGCAGCCCAACCCGATCACGATCGCCCAGCTCGGCGACGGCGCGGCAGCGATCGACCTGCTCAGGCAGGCTGGCCTGCAGTGACCCTGCTAGCGGACGTCAAGGACGTCCAGGACGTCCAGCACGCCACCGGCCCGAGAGCCGGACGACGGACCTCCCGTCCGGTGGCGTTGCTCACCGCGTCCGCCCTGGTGGCCGCGCTCATGGCGGTCCCGCTGGTCTTCCTGCTGATCGAGGCGGCCGGGGCCGGCTCAGGCGAGCTGTCACAACTGATCTTCCGCTCGCTGACCTGGTCCCTGCTGTGGAACACGGTCCGGCTCGCCGCGGTCGTCACGGTCGCCTGCGCGGTGATCGGGACCGGTGCGGCGTGGTGCGTCGAGCGCACCGACCTGCCCGGCCGGCGGGTCTGGGCGGTGCTCGTCGTCATCCCGCTGGCCATCCCCGACTTCGTGGTGAGCTTCGGCTGGAACTCGCTGTGGACCTGGGCGCACGGCTTCACCGGCGCGTCCATCGTGATGACCCTCGCCGTGTACCCGCTGGTCTACCTGCCGGTGGCGGCCAGCCTGCGGGTCGCCGATCCCGGCCAGGAGGAGGTGGCCCGCAGCCTCGGGGTCGGTCGCGTCCGAACCTTCGCCAGGATCACGCTCGGCCAGGCCAGGGGCGCGATCCTCGGCGGCTGCCTGCTGGTCGCTCTCGTTCTGCTGGCCGAGTTCGGCGCGTTCGAGATCCTCGGTTACCAGACGTTCACGACCGAGATCTTCACCGAATTCCACGGGTACAGCTTCGCCGCCTCCTGCGCGCTGTCCCTGGTGCTCGTCCTGCTCAGCCTGCTGGTGCTGGCCGGCGAGGGCGCGCTCCGCGGCCGCGGCGGCCGGGTGACCCGGACCGGCCCGATGACCCAGCGGATCACCCCGCCGCAGCGGCTGGGCCGGCTGCGCTGGCCGGTGCTCGCGCTGTTCACCGCGCTGGTCCTGCTCAGCCTCGGCATCCCGATCGCGTCGGCGGTGTACTGGATGACCGCCGGGCTGCCGGCCGCCCTGTCCGGCGGGGCCAACGTGTCCCTGCTCAACGCGGCCGCGCACACCGCCGGGTACGGCGCGGCGGCCGGGGCGCTGGCCACGGTGCTGGCGTTCCCGGTGGCCCTGCTGGCGGTGCGGCACGCCGGGCGCGTTCGGCACCTCCTGGAACGCAGCACGTACCTGGTCCTGGCCATGCCCGGCGTGGTGGTCGCGTTCGCCCTGTCCTATTTCACCGAGCGCTACGCGGCCGGCTTCGGCTACGGAACCCCGGCGCTGCTCTCCGCCTGCTACGCGATCATGTTCTTCCCGCTGGCCCTGGTCGGGGTGAAGGCGTCGCTGGCCAGGGCCCCGGTCAGCCTCGACGAGGTGGCCAGGTCGCTGGGGCAGCGCCGGCTCGCCGTGCTCTGCCGGGTGACGGCGCGGATCGCCGGGCCTGGCCTGGTCGCCGCGTTCTGCCTGGTCTTCCTGTCCGTGGTGACCGAACTCACCGCCACCTTGCTGCTCATCCCGACCGGGACGCAGACGCTGGCCACGCAGTTCTGGGCCTACGAGACCAACCTGTCCTACAGCCAGGCCGCGCCGTTCGCCCTCGTCATGATCGTGGTCGCGGCCGTACCGAGCTACCTGCTGGGGCGGTTCTTCCAGCGCCCGGCGATGACGCGAGGATAAAGGCATGCGCGATGTAACGGTTAGCGGCCTGGGCAAGACCTTCGGCGCGCAGGTGGTTCTGGCCGGCCTGGACCTGGAGGTCCCGGCCGGGTCCCTGACGGCCATCCTCGGCCCGTCCGGCAGCGGCAAGACGACGCTGCTGCGGCTCCTGGCCGGGTTCGAGCGCGCGGACACCGGCACGATCGGCATCGGCGGCGTCCTGGTCGACGGCCCCGGCGCCTACCTCCCGCCGGAGCGGCGCCGGATCGGCTACGTCCCGCAGGAAGGCAGCCTGTTCCCGCACCTGACCGTGGCGGGCAACGTGGGCTTCGGGCTCCCGGCTGGCCAGCGCCGTGGCGGCAAGGTCGACGCCCTGCTCGAGACGGTCGGCCTGGGCGGGTTCGGCCGGCGCTACCCGCATCAGCTCTCCGGCGGCCAGCAGCAGCGGGTCGCGCTGGCCCGCGCGCTGGCCATCGAGCCCGCCGTGGTCCTGCTCGACGAGCCGTTCGCCTCGCTGGACGCGCACCTGCGGGCCAGCGTCCGCGCCGACGTCCAGGAGATCTTCCGCCGGGCCGGCACCACGGCGGTGCTGGTCACCCACGACCAGGACGAGGCGCTGTCGGTCGCCGACCGGGTCGCGGCCCTGCGCGACGGCGGCATCGCCCAGTGCGCGCCGCCCGAGGACCTGTACTGCCGCCCGGCCGACCCCCGGCTGGCGAGCTTCATCGGGGAGGCGAACCTGCTCGAGGGGGTCGTCAGCGGGGCCACGGTGAAGACGCTGCTCGGCGCGCTGCCGCTCGACCCGGCCGCGGCCATCCCGGGCGCCGCGGGTCAGGTGACCGTCCTGATCCGGCCGGAGCAGATAGACATAGTGCCGAACGAGGACGGACTGACCGCCCAGGTGACCTCCTATCGTTACCACGGCCACGACGCCGTCCTGTACGCCCAGCCCGAGGACGATGCGGGAGTCGCGCCGGTCGTGGTGCGGATCACCGGCGGACCGCACCGCCCAGTCGGTTCGGGGGTGACCCTGCGTGCGCGCGGTCCGGTGTTCGCGTGGCCGGCCGATTAGCACTCCGTTACCGCCTTGCGGGCGCGTTTGCGACGGCGTGCTGTTACTGACAGGCTTGCCTGTGTTGTCCGGCAGCTATCGAGCAGGGAGTGGCATGAGGACCAGGGGCCGGCTGACCGTTCGAGCGTGCGGATTGCTGGCTGCGGTGACCCTGGCCGCGACCTTCTTGCTCGGCGCCGTCGCACCGGCGCGTGCCGCAGCTGCTGTGTCGTCCCCCAGCGCCGGGCCGTCCGGCGTCGGCGCGTGGTCGGCCGCGGTCGAGAACGCGGCCACCGGCAAGCTGCTGTGGAGCCGCGGCCTGAACACCGAGCGCCCGATGGCCAGCATCACCAAGGTGATGACCGCCTACCTGGTGATCAAGGCGGGTCACCTGGACCGTAAGATCACCATCCCGGCCGCGGTGACCGGGTACGTGCGCGCGCACAACGCGAGCAACGCCGGCCTGCGGCCGGGGGACAGGCTCACCGCCCGCCAGCTGCTCTACGCGCTGCTGCTGCCCTCCGGCGCCGACGCCGCCTACACCCTGGCCAAGGCCTACGGCCCGGGCCTGTCGAGGTTCGTGACCAGGATGAACGCCACCGCGCGGTTGCTCGGCATGCGCCGGACGCACTTCAGCAATTTCGACGGGCTGCCCTACCCGACGTCGTACTCGAACTACTCCACCGCGGCGAACCTGCTCGTCCTGGGCCGGGCCGCGATGCGCCTTCCCGTGTTCCGCTCGGTGGTAGCCAAGCGCAGCTACCGGCTCGCCGCCGGTTCCGGGCACCACGCCTACCGATGGAAGAACCTCAACCCGCTGCTCGGCCGCTACCCGGGTGCGATCGGGATCAAGCCCGGGTACACCGGGGCCGCCGGGCAGTGCCTGCTGTTCGAGGCGACCAGGCACGGCCACACCGTCATCGGCGTCACCCTGCACAGCCCCGGCTCCATCAGCAGCGTGAATCCGGCCGACGCGACCCGCATCCTGAACTGGGCCTTCAGCCACCTGAGTTAACGGCAGCACCGGCACCCAGCCGCCTGTCCCACCCCCGCCGGACCGCGCAGCCGCCGGACCGCGCAGCCGCCGGACCGCGCAGCCGCCGGCCGCCGAACGCACTGAATCCGGCATTCCACGGCGTCAGGACGCGCTGGATCCGGGGTTTCAGTGCGTTCCAGCCGGCCCGACACACCCCAGCCGATGGCAGGAAAGTTTGGGTATTCGTCATTGCTGCCATAGCCGGGCACGGTCAGACTGAGACGCATGCGGACGGTTCTGATGGTCCTGTTCGACCAGGTGCAGAGCCTGGACGTGACCGGCCCGCTTGAGGTGTTCACGGGGGCTAACACCTGGCGGGGCGGTCGCGGCGACGAGCCGGCCTACGACATCCGCACCGCGAGCCTCGGCGGCCGTCCGGTGCGGACCTCGAGCGGCCTGCGCATCACGCCCGACGAGGACCTGCGCGAGGTCCGGCTTCCCCACCCGGGCCTGCTCATCGTGCCCGGCGGACAGGGGTCACGCCATCCCGACCCCGAACTGACCGGCTGGCTGCGCGCGCACGGCCGCCAGGCGGACCGCCTGGTCTCGGTGTGCACGGGCGCCTTCCTGCTCGCCGAGGCCGGGCTGCTCGACGGGCGGCGGGTGACCACCCACTGGGCCTACTGCGGCTCGCTCGCCGCAAAGTACCCGCGGGTCAGCGTCGAAGGGGAGCCGATCTTCGTCCGGGACGGGAACGTCGCCACCTCTGCGGGCGTCACCGCTGGCATTGACCTCGCGCTCGCCCTGGTGGAAGACGACCTGGGCCGTGACCTGGCCCTGGACATCGCCAGGCAGCTGGTGGTGTTCCTGCGCCGTCCGGGCAACCAGGCCCAGTTCAGCGCCCAGCTCGCCGGGCAGCTGGCCAACCGGGAGCCGCTCCGCGAGGTGCAGCGGTGGATCGCCGACCACCCCGGCGCGGACCTTTCGGTGGAGGCGCTGGCCCGGCAGGCCAGCCTGTCCCCGCGGCAGTTCGCCCGGGCCTTCGCGGCCGAGGTGGGCATGCCGCCCGGCCGCTACGTCGACCGGGTCCGGCTCGAGACGGCCCGGCGTCGTCTTGAGGACACCGCCGACGGGGTCGAGCAGACCGCCCGGTCCTGCGGCTACGGTACGCCCGAGGCGATGCGCCGCGCCTTCGTCCGCGCCCTGGGCGTCAGCCCGGGCGAGTACCGCCGCCGGTTCCGGCCGGCGGTCATCGGCAACTGAGTCAGCCCCGACCAAGGAGAAGTCCATGCAGATCGCCATCTTGCTGTACGACCGGTTCACCTGCCTCGACGCGATCGGCCCCTACCAGGTGCTCAGCGGGCTCCCCGACGCCGAGGTGTCCTTCGTCGCCGAACGCCCCGGGCCCATCAGGGACGAGGTAGGCAGCCTGGTGGTTTCCGCATCGGCCGGGCTGCCCGACGTGCCCCGTCCGGACGTCATCGTGGTGCCCGGCGGTCCGGGGCAGCACGATCAGATGCAGGACGGTCCGGTGCATGAGTGGCTCCGGACCGCCGACCAGGCGACCACCTGGACCACGTCCGTCTGTACCGGATCGCTCATCCTGGCCGCGGCGGGCCTGCTCGCCGGGCGCCGCGCCACCACGCACTGGATGGCCATGGACGAGCTCGGCCAGCTCGGTGCCACGCCCGTCACCGACCGGGTGGTATTCGACGGCAAGTACGTGACCGCCGCGGGCGTCTCGTCCGGCATCGACATGGGCCTGGCCCTGGCCGGCCGGATCTCCGGCGACCACGTGGCCCAGTCCATCCAGCTCATGATCGAGTACGACCCTCAGCCGCCCTACGACGCGGGCTCACCGGACCGTGCCCCGGCCGAGATCGTCGACGGCATGCGCGCCCGCAGGCGCTCCCGGATGACCGGCCGCCGCGGCTGACCCCTAGCGGGCCCAGACGTCGGCGAACACGCCGTCGCGCCGGTCGTAGTCGTACCGGTAGATCTCGCGCCCGTCCACGTAGGCCCGCTCCGCCCGGCTCATCACGTCCAGCGGGTCACCGGACCAGATCACCAGGTCGGCGTCCTTGCCCACGGACAGCGAGCCGATCCGGTCGGCGCAGCCGATGATCCTGGCCGGGTGGATGGTGACCGCGCGCAGCGCGGTCACCGGGTCCAGGCCCTCCTTGACCGCCAGGGTGACCTGGTGGATGAGGAAGTGGATCGGCACGACCGGGTGGTCGGTGGTGATGGCGATCGTCACCCCGGCGGCGGCCAGCCGGCCCGGGTTGGCCAGCGACCTGTTGCGCAGTTCCACCTTGGACCGGCTGGTGAACAGCGGGCCGATGATGACCGGGATGGACGCGGCGGCGATCTGGTCGGCCAGCAGGTACGCCTCGGTGCCGTGGTCGATCACCAGGTCGTAGCCGAACTCCCTGGCCATCCGCATCGCGGTCGCGATGTCGTCGGCGCGGTGGCAGTGCTGACGCCACGGGATCTCCCGGCGCAGCACCCGGCCCAGCGCCTCGAGCTTGAGGTCCCGCTCCACCGGGCCCGAATCCTGCCCGGGCGCGACCAGCTTGGCCTGGTAGTTCTGCGCGGCGACGAACGCGCTGCGGATCACTGCCGCGGTGCCCAGGCGGGTCGACGGGGTCTCGTTCCGCTCGCCGTAGACGCGCTTGGGGTTCTCGCCGAGCGCGGACTTGAGCCCGGCCGGCTCGCGCAGGACCATCTCGTCCACGGTGCGGCCCCAGCACTTGATCGCGGCCGTCTGCCCGCCGATCGGGTTCGCCGAGCCGGGGTTGACGTTGACCGCGAGCACACCGCCGCTGATCGCGTCGCGCAGGCCCAGGTCGGCTGGGTTGATCGCGTCCAATGCGCGGACCTGGGCGGTGACCGGACTCGTCCGCTCGTTGGTGTCCTGCCCGGCCCAGCCCTGGGCCTCCTCAGACACGCCGACGTGGGCGTGCGCGTCGATGAAACCCGGCAGCACCCACTTTCCGGTCGCGTCGACCACCTCGGCGCCGTCCGGCACCGCGTAACCGGGACCCTCGACCGCCGCGATCCTTCCGTCCTGCAGCACGACGGTCCCGCCGTCAATGGGGTCCCCCTCGACCGGTACGACCCGCCCGCCGGTAATCGCGATAGCCTGCGCCACTATCCGCCCTTGCCGATCGCCTCGACCTCGTCCGGGGTCAGTTCGACGCTGGCGGCGGCGATGTTCTCCTCGGCGTGTCCGATCGAGCCGGTGCCCGGGATGGGCAGGATCTGCGGGGACATGGCCAGCATCCAGGCCAGTACGACCTGGTGCCGGGTCACGCCGTGCTGCCGGGCGGCAGCGAGCACGGCCGGGTTTTTGTCCGACTCCTGCACGGGCGCCCACGGCAGGAACACCAGCTGTTCCTGCTCGCACAGGTCGATCAGCGACTCGGACCTGCGGTCGGCCGCGTTGTACCTGTTCTGCACCGACACGATCGGGACGATCTGCTGCGCCTCGCGCAGCTGGGACTCTGACACGTTGGAGATCCCGACGTGCCGGATCTTGCCCTCGTTCTTCAGCTCGGCGATGGTGCCGATCGAGTCGGCCAGCGGCACCGCCGGGTCGGGGCGGTGAAACTGGTACAGCGGTATCTGCTCCAGCCTGAGCCGTCGCAGGCTGCCTTCGCAGACCTCGCGGAGGTGCTCCGGCCGGCCGTCGGCCTCCCAGCGGTTGGGGCCCGGCCGGATCAGGCCGCCCTTGGTCGCGATGACCAGGTCGTCCGGGTACGGGTGGAGCGCCTCGGCGATCAGGGTCTCGCTAACCTCGGGGCCGTAAGAGTCGGCGGTGTCGATGAAGTTGATGCCCAGCTCCACCACCCGCCGGAGCGTGGCGATGGCCTGGTCGCGGCTGGGCGGGTCGCCCCAGATACCGGGACCGGTGATCCGCATGGCCCCGAACCCCAGCCGGTTGACGGTCAGGTCGCCGCCTACGTCTATGGTCCCGGCCGCCGCGGCGGTTG
>DAIOWL010000001.1:36856-41447 GCA_036758545.1 Streptosporangiaceae bacterium
GCCTTTTTCAGGGTTTCTATGTCATAGGCGCCGTAATGCCGCTTGCCGTTGACGAAGAACGTCGGGGTCCCGGACACATTGGACAGGTCGGCGGATTCCAGGTCTTCGCCGACGTGCGTCGCCCCCGCGTGCTTGCGCAGGTCGGTGGCGAACCGGTCGGTGTCGAGGCCGAGCGAGTCCGCGTACCCGATCAGGTCCCGGGGGTGCAAGGCATCCTGGTGGTCCAGCAGCAGGTCGTGCATCTCCCAGAATGCGCCCTGCCGGGCGGCTGCCTCGGTGGCCTCGGCCGCGAGCTGAGCGTTCGGGTGCACGTCGTTCAGCGGCAGGTGCCGCCACACGTACCGGATCTCGCCGTAGTCCCGCAGCAGTTCCCGCACCACGGGCTCGGCCATGCCGCAGTACGGGCACTCGAAATCGCCGTACTCCACCAGCGTGACCATCGACTCGTCCGGGCCGCGGACGTGATCCCGCTCCGGGTCCACCGGCACCGCCAGGTCGGTGATGACCTCGGCGGTACCCAGCAGCGCACGGAATCTGGCCCGTACCGGCAGCTTGTTCACCACCCGGAAGATGACCCAGGTCAGAGCCGCCGCGGCCACGACGGCGGACAGGATGCCAAGCTTCGCCTCGGCCAGCACGTCGCCCTGCAGGGCCAGCGACGCGATCAGCAGGGACACGGTGAAGCCGATCCCCGCGACCGTGCCGGTGCCCGCCACCGCGCCCCAGCCGACCGACGGCCGCACCCGGCCGTGGCTGACCTTGCTGACCAGCCACGCGCACCCGACGGTGCCGAGCGGCTTGCCCACCAGGTACCCGACGATGATGCCGAGCGTGACCGGCGCGGTGTAGGCCCGGGCCAGGAACTCGGTGTTCAGCACGATGCCCGAGTTGGCCAGCGCGAACAGCGGCACGATGACGTAGCTGGTCCAGGGGTGGAAGAGCTGGGCCAGCCGGTCGTTCGGCGAGATCGCGGTGCGCACCACGGTGCGCGCGGACTGGGCGAGTTCGGCGGTGGGCTGCTCGCGGAACTGCCGGAACGCCTCGGATGCCTGTTCCAGCGATTCCCGGCTCGCCGAGTACGCGTAGGTCAGCAGGCCGAAGACCAGGCCGACCACGATCGGGTCCACGCCCGACTTGAGGAACGCCACCCAGGCCGCGATCCCGATGAGCAGGTACAAGATCCCGTT
Organism: Streptosporangiaceae bacterium; assembly: GCA_036758545.1. GTDB lineage: Bacteria > Actinomycetota > Actinomycetes > Streptosporangiales > Streptosporangiaceae > Palsa-504. The sequence continues at coordinate 38,044 of DAIOWL010000001.1, forward strand.
CCTGTTGCCGCGCGCCCGCAGCACCAGGACCAGGGCGATGAACCCGAGCCCCCAGGCCAGCGCCACCATCTGGATGTGCCCGCTGTAGAAGATCGCGATGACCACCAGCGCGGTCAGGTCGTCGACGACCGAGAAGGTGAGCAGGTAGGTGCGGACGCGATCCGGCAGCCTGCGCCCGACCAGGGCGAGCGCGCCGAGGGCGAAGGCGGTGTCGGTGGACATCGCCATCCCCCAGCCGTGCATGGCGGGATGTCCGGCGTTCGCCACCAGGAAGATGGCGATGGGCACGGCCATGCCGGCCACCCCGACCAGCAGCGGCAGCGTGAGCCTGCTCCGTACCCGCAGCTCGCCCACGTCGAACTCGCGCCGCGCCTCCAGCCCGACGACCAGGAAGAACAGCGCCATCAACCCGGAGTTCACGAATTCGCGCACATCGAGGGACACGCCCGAGCTGCCGACGGTCACGGACAGCGGAGTCGCCCAGAACTTGTCGTAACTCGAGATGCTGATGTTCGCCCAGATCAGGGCGGCCACGGTGGCCGCGGCCAGCACTGAGGCGCTGCCGGTCTCGGTACGCAGGAAGCTGCGCAGCGGCGTCTCCATGCGCCGCACCCACGCCGTCTTCTGGGAGAACGGCCCCCCGGTATCCTCGCTGACCTCGGCGTCCTGCCCGCCGGTCGCTTCCGCCGCGGCGGCCGCTATGTCAGCATCAGAGACCTCGATGACATCACGTGCCTCTGATGACGATTCGCTCATACTCTGCTCATTATCTGGCTCACAGGCGTCCCGCGTCGACGATGCGCCGCAGGAAGCGCCGGGTCCGTTCGTCCGACGGTTCGCTGAACAACCGGGCGGGCGGCGCCTGTTCCACGATCTGCCCGTCGGCGAGGAAACACACCCGGCTGGCGATGTCGCGCGCGAACCCCATCTCGTGGGTGGCGATCAGCATCGTCATCCCGCCTTCGGCCAGTTCCCTGATCACGTCGAGCACGTCGGCCACCAGTTCCGGGTCGAGCGCGCTGGTCACCTCGTCGAGGAGCATGAGCCGCGGCCGCATGGCCAGGGCCCGGACGATCGCGACCCGCTGCTGCTGCCCGCCGGACAGCCGGTCCGGGTAGTCTGCCCGCTTTTCGCCCAGCCCGAACCGGTCCAGCAGCTCCGCCGCCTGTGACACCGCGTCGGCCCGGGACAGGCCGAGCACCTTCATCGGCGCCAGCGTCACGTTCCGTTCCACGGTCATGTGCGGGAACAGGTTGAACGACTGGAACACGATGCCGATGTGCCGCCGCACCGCGTTCTCGTCCACCCCGGGCCGGGTAATGGCCTGGCCGTCCAGCCAGATCGTCCCCGCGTCGATCCGCTCGAGCAGGTTCACGCAGCGCAGCAGCGTCGACTTCCCGGACCCCGAAGCCCCGATCAGGCAGATGACCTCGTGCGGGGCCACGTCCATGTCCACCCCGCGGAGCACCTCGTGCGCGCCGAACGACTTGCGCAGCCCCTCGATCCGCAGCGCTTCCGTGACCCCCGGACCGGGAACGGGAACCTCGCTCGTTCGGCCCATAACTGGCCGGCCCCCGCGAGACGGCGCGCCTGGTCACGGCGGATCAGGTGGTCGGTGAACCGGGCCAGCGGGATGGTCAGGGCCAGGAACAAGATCGCCGCCACCACGTAGCTGGAGTAGTTGAACACGGTGGAGCTGTAGATCTCCGCGGCCTTGTTCGCCTCGATCGCGCCGAGCAGGCCGACCTGCGCGGTGTCCTTCTGCAGGCTGATGAAGTCGTTCAGCAGCGGCGGGATGATGTTCCTGATGGCCTGCGGCAGGATCACGTACCGCATCGAGGACGACTGCGACAGGCCGAGCGAGCGGGCCGCCGCGACCTGGCTGCGGTGCACCGAGTTGATCCCGGCCCGGTACACCTCGGCCACGTAGGCCGAGTACGACAGGACCAGCGCGGCCACGCCGTACACCGCCGCCGACTGGTCCGAGATCACCGTGAGCTGAAGCGCCGGGAGGCCGTACCCGAGCGCGAAGATGATCAGGATCAGCGGGACGCCCCGGGCCACGTCGACGTAGACGGTGGCGGCCACCCGCAGCGGCAGCAGCACCGGCCCGGTCGACTGCCGGACCACCGCCACGGCCAGGGCCACGATGAGGATCAGCACCTCGGCCGCGACGAACATCCGGATGTTCAGCCACAGTGCCTCCCCGACCGAGTAGTAACCGGCCTTCGGGTCGCCGATGAAGGACCGCCACATGTCCTCGGGGTTGAAGAACGTGTGCCTGACCTGGGCGCTGCCCGGTGCCAGCAGGAAGATGCCCACCAGCACCGCGAGCACCACCACGGTGCTCGTGGTGGACAGCACGACCCCGCGGCGGCTGCTGTCGCCCAGCATCCGGGACCGCCGGGACGACAGCTCCGGAAGTCCCTGCGCCTCCACTTACGGCTGAATGGTCGGGACGCTGGTGAAGTCCTTCAGGTACTGCGCCGTCAGCTTGGCCAGCGTGCCGTTGCTCTTCAGCGTGGCCAGCGCCTTGTTCACGCACGTCACCAGCTGATTTCCCTTGGCGAACAGCAGGCCGTAGTGCTCTCCGGTGGACGGGAACTGGGCCACCACGACCGAGCCGGGGATCTCCGTGGTGATGAACTCGGCCGTCGGCGTGTCGGTGACCAGCGCCGCGATCTGCTTGGTCTGCAGCGCCTGCTTGACGTCGTTGAGGGTCTCGAACACCTTCGGCGTCTGGCTGGGCTGGATCTGGCTGTTGATGAACTGCAGGCTGGTCGTGCCCACCTGGTCGCCGTAGACGTAGGTCTTCAGGTCGGCCGGGCTGTGCTTGGTCACGATCGGGCTGTTCTTCAGCGCCACCAGCGCCTGCTGGACGTCGTAGTAGCTGTCCGAGAACGTGACCGCCTGGGCCCGTGCCGCGCTGTAGGAGATCTCGTTGATGTCGAAGTCGAACTTCTTCGGCCCCGGCGCGTACGAGCTGTTGAACGGCTCGTACGCCCAGGTGACCTGGGACTTGGGGAAGCCGAGCTGGGCCGCCACCGCGTACGCCACCGCGCTCTCGTAGCCCTGGCCGTTGGTCGGCTTGTTGTTGACGAACCACGGCGGGTAGACCGGCTTGTCGGTCGCCACGGTGAGCATGCCCTTGGCGAAGAGCTGGCTCTGGATGGCGGAGTTGCTGCAGGACGCGGCGCTGGCCGAGGCGGCCGCGCTGGCGCTGCTGCTCGTCCCGGAGGCGGCGCTGCTGCTCGAGCTCTCGCTGGCGCAGCCCGCCAGGCCCGCGCTCGCGGCCAGCACGGCGATCGCGGCCATCGCCGCCACGGTCATCTGTCTCATCCCGGCCTCCTCGTCCTTACCTGCCAGATCAAGAGAATTATTATCCCGAACGGGCGGGCGCGTGC
>DAIOWL010000002.1:0-28173 GCA_036758545.1 Streptosporangiaceae bacterium
TCACGCCCTCGCCCTCGTCGAGGCCGGCGTCCAGGTCGGTGACCAGGGCCAGCGGCGCGTAGCAGAGGGCCAGCTCACGGGCCAGGACCGCCTCGGGGTGGCCGGTCATGCCGACCAGCGTCCAGCCCTGGGCGGCGAACCACTGGGACTCGGCGCGGGTGGAGAAGCGCGGGCCCTCGATGACGACCAGGGTGCCCGAGCTGGCCGGGACCCAGCCCTGCTCCCGGGCCGTGGCGATAGCAACCGAACGCACCGACGGGCAGTACGGGTCGGCGAACGGCACGTGGCAGGCGCCCACGTCGTAGTACGTCTGCACCCGGTTCCTGGTGCGGTCCACCAGCTGGTCGGGGAAGGCCAGCGTGCCGGGGCCGTAGACGTGAGTGAGCGGGCCGACCGCGGTCGGGGCGAGCACCCGCCGGACGCCGATCGAGCGCAGCGCCCACAGGTTGGCCCGGTAGGGGATCTTGTGCGGCGGGAACCGGTGGTCCCGGCCGTGCCGGGGCAGGAACGCCACCCGGCGGCCGGCCACCTCGCCGACGGTGATCGGGTCGCTCGGCGCGCCGAACGGCGTGTCGATCGCGACCTCTTCGGCGTCTTCTCCGAACTCGTAGAAGCCCGAGCCGCCGACAACGGCGATTTCCGCCAGGTCTGCCATGGCCGCCTAGCTTAGGCGACCTTCTCGCTCGCGGATGAGGACTTGGCAGGCTCGGCCTTCTTGGCGGCCGGCTTGTCCGCCGAGCCGTTGCTGCTGCCGGAATCCGAGGTAGAAGAGGAGGACTCGGCGGGCGCCTTGTCCTTGGCCGCCGGGGCCGCGGCCGCGGCGCTCTTCCGGCTGTCCGTGCGGTAGAAGCCCGAGCCCTTGAAGACGATCCCCACCGGGGAGAACACCTTCCTGAGCCTGCCGCCGCACGCCGGGCATACGGTCAGCGGCTCATCGGAGAACTTCTGCACCGTCTCGAGCGGCTCACCGCACTCGGTGCAGGTGTACTGGTACGTGGGCACGGACCCTCCTTGGCGCGGGCCTGGAGATTAGCACTCGGGATATCCGACTGCTAAGCATATCCAACCGCGGAAACGGCCCCGGGATTCCAGGCAGCATGATTCCGAACGGGCTGGCTATCTCGCCCCGGTATCGGTGAGCCCGGCTCGCGGGCGGGCCGTGGCGCGGACCGCGACGTCGTGCTCCTCGGCCGGCACCTGCTCGACGAGTTCGTCGTCGTAGATCAGCGCGATCAGCGGGACCAGCGGGCCGACCCGGGCCAGCGCGCGGTCGTAGCTGCCGCCACCGCGGCCGAGCCTGCGGCCGGCCGCGTCGACCGCCAGCGCGGGCACCAGCACCACGTCGGCCCGGGCCACCGCGTCGACGCCGCGCGGCGGCTCACCGGGTTCGCGCAGCCCGCGCGGGCCCGCGACCAGCGAGTCCGGGCCCTCATAGGACGCCCAGTCCAGGTCACCGTCCGGCCGCAGCAGCGGCAGCAGGACATAGCTGCCGCGCTTCCACAGCGCGTACACCAGGCCGCGGGTATCCGGCTCGGTGCCGACAGAGTAATAGGCCGCGATCGTGCCGGCCATCTGCACCTGGGGCGCTGCCAGCACCGCGTCGCGGATGAGCCTGCCCGCCGCGGTGCGCTGATCCGCGGGCAGCGCGGACCGCCGGGCGAGTACCTGGGCGCGCAATTCGGCCTTGCGCAGCTGGACATCGGACACGTCACTCACCGTACCTGCGGCCCTGAACACCTCCCGGAGTTCGCTAGTGTTCAGGCATGGCTGTTAAGGACGTGACCAAGGCCGTTATCCCCGCGGCGGGCCTGGGCACCCGGTTCCTGCCCGCCACCAAGGCGACGCCCAAGGAAATGCTGCCGGTGGTCGACAAGCCGGCCATCCAGTACGTCGTGGAGGAAGCCGTCGCGGCCGGCCTGGACGACGTGCTGATGATCACCGGCCGGAGCAAGGTCTCCATCGAGAACCACTTCGACCGGGCCTACGAGCTCGAGGAGGCGCTGGCCGCCAAGGGCGACACCGAACGGCTGGCCCAGGTGCGCGAGTCCAGCGACCTCGCCACCGTGCACTACGTGCGCCAGGGCGACCCGAAGGGGCTCGGCCACGCCGTGCTCTGCGCGGCCCACCACGTCGGCGACGAGCCGTTCGCGGTGCTGCTCGGCGACGACATCATCGACAGCCGCGACCCGCTGCTGAGCCGGATGATCGAGGTGCGCAAGCAGCACGGCGGCAGCGTGGTGGCGCTGATGGAGGTGGACCCGGAGCAGGTCTCCCAGTACGGCTCCGCGGCCATCACGCCGACCGCCGAGGACGACGTGGTGACGGTCACCGACCTGGTGGAGAAGCCGGTGCCGGGGTCGGCCCCGAGCAACTGGATCCTGATCGGCCGCTACGTCTGTGACCCGGCCGTGTTCGAGGTGCTGCGCGAGACCCCGCCCGGGCGGGGCGGCGAGATCCAGCTCACCGACGCGCTGCTGACGCTGGCCAAGCGCGGTCCGGCCGACGGCGGCCCCGTGCACGGCGTGCTGTTCCACGGCCGCCGCTACGACACCGGCAACAAGCTGGACTACCTGCGCACCCTGGTCCAGTTCGCCTGCGAGCGCTCCGACCTGGCCGAGGAGATCGTGCCCTGGCTGCGCAAGTACCTGGATAGCCTGCCGTGACCCACGGTCACGCGCACGGGCACGGGGGCGAGCCGCTCACCCCGGTCGAGGAGCACCTAGCCGAGATCCTCGCCACCATCACGCCGCTGGCTCCCACCGAGCTCGGCCTGAACGACATCGATGGCCTGGTGCTGGCCGAGGACGTGTCCGCGGTCAGCGCGCTGCCCTCGTTCGACAACTCGGGCATGGACGGGTACGCGGTGCGGGTCGAGGACGTCGCGGCCGCCACCGAGGAGAAGCCGGTCACGCTGCCGGTGACGGCCGAGGTCGCGGCCGGCGACACCGGGGCGTACGCGCTCCAGCCCGGCACCGCCATCAAGATCATGACCGGGGCGATGCTGCCGCACGGCGCCGAGGCCGTGGTACCGGTGGAGTGGACCGACGGCGGCAGCGCGCGGGTGAGCATCCGCGCCGGCGCCGAGTACGGCAGCTCGGTCCGGCTCGCCGGGGAGGACGCCAAGGCCGGCGAGGTGCTGGTCACCGCCGGCACCCGGCTGCGGCCGATGCACGTTGCCGTGATCGCCGCGGCCGGCCGCGGGTCCGTCCTGGTCCGGCCGCGCCCCCGGGTGGTGGTGCTGTCGACCGGCAACGAGCTGGCCGAGCCGGGCACCCCGCTCGTTCCCGGGCGGATCTGGGACTCCAACAGCTTCATGCTGGCCGCGGCGGCCCGCGAGGCGGGCTGCCTGTCCTACCGGCAGGTCGCCCTGCCCGACCACCCGGAAGGGGTGCTGCCGGCCATCGAGGACCAGCTGGTCCGGGCCGACCTGATGATCACCACCGGCGGGGTCAGCATGGGCGGCGAGCACGACGTGATCAAGGCGGCGCTGCAGCAGCTCGGCACGATCACGTTCCGGAAGGTGGCCATGCAGCCGGGGATGCCGCAGGGGTTCGGGACCATCGCGCTCCCGGCCGCGGTGACCCCGACCGAGCCTCAGCGCCGGCGTTTCCGCCGCGACGCCTACGAAGAGGCCGCCGCGCCGGCCCCGGCCGCGGGCGACCGGGTGCCGATCTTCACGCTGCCCGGCAACCCGGTCAGCGCCTACGTCTCGTTCCAGGTCTTCGCCCGGCCCGCGATCGCCGCGCTGCAGGGCTACGACGGGCTCGGCCTGGAGAAGGTACAGGCCGAGCTGACCGGGCCGCTGCGCTCGCCGCCGGGCCGGCGGTCCTTCCTGCGCGGCGTGCTCGACCAAGCCCGCAAGCGGGTAACCCCGCTGACCGGGCAGGGTTCGCACCAGATAGCCACGCTGGGCAAGGCCAACGCGCTGGTCGTGGTGCCGGAGTGGGTCGTGCAGATGAGCGAGGGCGACACCGCCGAGGTGCTGATCCTGCCGTGACGAGCGAGAACGCGGGCTCCGGGCTCACGCACGTGGACAGCGCCGGCCACGCGCGGATGGTGGACGTGTCCGGCAAGGATGTCACCGCGCGTTCGGCCTGCGCGACCGGACGGGTGCGTCTGTCGGCGCGCGCGGTGGCGGCCCTGCGCGCCGGGGAGGTACCCAAGGGCGACGCGCTCGCGGTCGCCCGCATCGCCGGGATCGCCGGGGCCAAGCGGACGCCGGACCTGATCCCGCTGTGCCACCCGATCGGGCTGCACGGGGTCACCGTGGACCTGGCCGTGACCGACGACGGCGTGGACATCACCGCGATCACCCGGACCGCGGACCGGACCGGGGTGGAGATGGAGGCGCTCACCTCGGTGTCGGTGGCCGCGCTGGCGCTGATCGACATGGTCAAGGCCATCGACCCGGCCGCGGCGATCACCGACGTGCGGGTCGAGTGGAAGGAAGGCGGCAAGACCGGGCGATGGCAGCGGTGAACGAGGCTGGGACCGTGATCAGCGCCCTGGTCATCACCGCGTCGAACCGGGCCGCGGCGGGCGTATACCCGGACCGTTCGGGACCCATACTGGCCGAACTGCTGGGGACGGCCGGCTGTGCCGTGGACGGGCCGGTGGTCGTGCCTGACGGTGAGCCGGTCGAGGCGGCACTGCGGTCCGCGCTCGCGGACGGCTATGACGTCGTGGTGACCACCGGCGGGACCGGGCTCACCCCGGGCGACCTCACGCCGGAGGTGACCAGGCGGGTGATCGAGCGGGAGATCCCCGGGATCGCCGAGGCGCTTCGCGCGGCCGGCGCCGCGGCCGGGGTGCCGTCGGCGATCCTTTCGCGTGGCGTAGCCGGGGTCGCCGGCCGTACCCTGATCGTGAACCTGCCCGGTTCCACCGGAGGGGTCCGAGACGGGATGGCCGTGCTCGGGCCCGTGCTCGGGCACGCGATCTCCCAGATCAACGGGGGTGACCACACCCGGCCGGACTCCGGTGCATAACGCTTACCTGATATCGCGTAGCGTCAGCAGCGGTACGGGAGAATGATGGGATTGTGGCGCACATGCGTGGCTGGCCGGTTACCCTAACCGAGCCTCATCTGCTCGAACGGCCGGTGAGCCTGCGACCGGTGCGGGTCAGTGACGCCCGCATGTGGCGCGAGATCCGGGTCAGGAACGCGCCCTGGCTGCGGCCGTGGGAGCCGACCAACCCGGAGACCCCGCTCTACCGGTCCAGCCTGGGTCCGTACATCGCGATGGTCCGGGCCATGCGGCGCGAGGCCCGGCAGGGGCAGGCGATCCCGTGGGTGGTGACGTACGGCGGGGAGTTCGTCGGGCAGCTGACGGTCGGGTCGATCACCTGGGGTTCGGCCCGGTCGGGGCAGGTCGGGTACTGGATCGACGAGGCCTTCGCCGGCTTCGGCATCATCCCGACCACGCTGGCCATGGCGGTGGACCACTGCTTCGGCGTCGTCGGGCTGCACCGGCTCGAGGCGTCGATCCGGCCGGAGAACCGCGCTTCCCGGCGGGTGGTGGAGAAGCTCGGCTTCCGCGAGGAGGGCATCCGGGTGCGTCAGCTGCACATCAACGGGGCCTGGCGGGACCACGTGTGCTACGCGCTGACGGCCGAGGAGATGCCGCAGGGGCTGCTGCCCAGGTGGCGGAGCATCCAGATGGCGACGCGCCCGACCGCGAGCTGATTACGCCAGTTACGGCGAATGTTGCGACACACCGTCCGAGGTCCTCGTCTAACTCGCCCGCAGCTATTACTTTGCGTCACGTGAGCACGCCCGGCGCCGGCCACGCCGAGGGGAGGATTGTTGAGCAGCGCGATACTCTACGTCGCCATCGTCGCCATCTGGGCTGGCGTGCTCATTCCCAGGTGGCTTCGGCGGGATTCGGCGGCTAGCCAGCGGGCCAGCGAGGACCTGACCAGGGCGGAAGCCGAAACCTCGGCCTCGGTCGAGGAGGCCGAAGAGCCCGCTCCCCCGCCGCGGCGCCGGGACGCTACCGCCGGTTCCGCCCCTCGTCCCGCGCGTTCCCAGGAGCGGGCGGCGCCGCGGGTGAGGGCTGAGGTTCCGGTTCCGGCTCGGGCTGAGGCACGGGCTGCGGCTGAGGTCCGGGAGTCGGTTCCGGCTCCGGTTCCGGCGCCGGCTGCGGCGGAGGTTCCCGACGGCGGGCAGCCGAAGGTGCTGGCCGCGCGGCGGCGGCTGCTCTACCTGCTGCTGGTGCTGGCCATCGCGTCCGGCGCGCTCGCGGTGACCAAGATGGCCGCCTGGTGGGTGGTGGTGCCGCCGACCATCATGCTGCTCGGCTACACGGGCATGCTGCGCGAGGCCTCCAAGGCCGACGCCGAACGGCGCGAGCTGGCTCGCACCCGGGCCACCGCAGCCGCGGCGGTGGCCGCGGCGCGGCGTGACGCTCCCCCGGTACCGGCTGCTCCGGTGCCCGTGCCTGAGGCGGAGGTCATCGACATCTCCGCGTCGCTCAGCGTCGCGGGTCACAAGTTCTATGACCAGTACGCGGACGCCAAGCAGCGCGCGGTAGGCGACTTAGCACCGGTCTGACGGGCTGCCGGACGCACTGCCTGACGCAATGAAACCGGGAATTCACGGCGTCTGACGGGCTGCCGGAACGTAGTGAAACCCGGGATTCACGGCGTTGGAACGCACTGGATCCGGGGTTTCATGGCGTTCCAGCTGGCCCGGAGTGCCCGGACCGTGAGGCTGATGGTGCCGATGGGGCTTGAGCCCGGTTTTTCTGGGGACGTGCCGGTCGGCCCTAGCTGGAGGCGCGGTTGATGCCTTTGCGGATCCGGACTGAGCGATCGATGAGCTCGCGGAGCGCGTCGAGGTCGACGTCAGCGAGGCGCTTGATGTAGAGGCAGCCCTTTCCGGTCTTGTGCGAGCCCAGGCGGGCCAGCACCGCATCATGCCGATCTGCGAACTCGCCGACGAGGTAGATGACCAGGTGCTCACGGCGAGGTGAGAAGCTCGCCAGCGCCGAGTCGCCTTCGTGACCGCTGGCGTACCGGTAGTGGTACGCGCCGAAGCCGACGATGCTGCTCCCCCACATGACCGGCGGCTCGCCCGTGATGTCCTGCATCATGACGCACAGCCGGCGTGCGTCCTCGCGTCGCTGATCATCAGGTACCCGGGCCAGGAACTCTTCGACCGGTGCGTTGGTCTGGTGGGTCGCCATAGCGTCAGGGGTGCGTGCGGACCAGAAGGACCTGGGGCCCGCGGAAGGAGATGTTGGGGTGGAAGGTGAGCTGCTGGTCCGGGGCTAGCCGGAGGGCGGGAAAGCGGCGGGCGAGTTCGGCCACCGCGATCTGGGCTTCGAGCTTGCCGAGGTTAGCGCCCAGGCAGTAGTGCAGGCCCTTGCCGAAGGCCAGGTGGTGATCGGCGTCCGTTCGGCCCATATCGAATTCGGCGGGACGGTCGAACGCTTCCTCGTCGCGGCCTGCGGCGGCCAGCCACAGGAAGAGCCTGGCCCCGGCGGGCAGGTCCACGCCGGCCAGGGTGACGGGGCGGGTGGTGACCCTGCGCCAGACGGGAACGGAGGGATCGTAGCGGAGGGTCTCGTCGACGGCTCCGGGGATGAGATCGGGGCGCGCGACGATCTCGGTCCAGCGGCCGGGGTCCTCGAGCAGGCGGCGCACGGTGTTACCGATGAGGCCGGTGGTGGTCTCGTGGCCGGCGAACGACAGGGAGAACAGGATCGAGCCGATCTCGTCCAGGGTGAGCCGCTCCGGCGCCTCGCGGTGGATGGCGATCAGGTCGCTGGCCAGGTCGTCCGCTGGCTCGCGGACCTTGGCGTCCACCAGGTCGCGCAGGTACTTGCGGTACGCGGCCATGCTGGTGGCGATCTCCACCTGGTCCTCGGGCGCGGGCCGCCCCCAGGCCAGCGCGGCGCGGTAGCCGCACCACTGCTTGAGCTGGGCGAAGTCCCCGGCAGGCACGCCCATCAGGGAGAACACGATGTTGGCAGGCAGCGGGAAGGCCAGCGCCCCGACCAGGTCGAACTCCTCGCTGCCGTCTACCGCGTCGAGGAGCCGGGCGGTGGTGGACTCGATGGCGGGGATCATCGCGGTGACCCGCTTCATGCTGAACGCGCGGGCGGCCGGCCTGCGGAGCCTGGCGTGTTCGGGCTCGTCGAGGCTGACCATGCTCGGCTGGGGCTTGTGCCCGCCCGCCAGCAGGATCTGCTGGGCATCCGGGATGATCGGCACCAGCGGCGCCTGGGCCACGGCGGCGGAGTAGGTTTGGGGGTCGCCGAAGACCTGCTGGATAGCGTCGTAGCTGGTGACGACGTAGTAGCCGATCGACGGGGCGAAGAAGACGGGTTTCGTCCCGTCGGGCAGCCGGGCCATGACCGTGTAGGGATCGGCGAGGAATTCGGCGGCGAGGGGGTCGAAGTCCTCGTCGACCGGGCATCCGGGAGCCGCGCCGGCCGGGGTTATCGGATTCGGGCGCATGATGCCCATGATGGCTCTGCTGTCACCCCGGCGTCGAGGCTGGTCCCGGCTTCGGGTGCGTGGGCAGCGGGACCGCGGGCCTGGGCGGCTGGCTGAAATCGAAGTCCGCGGCCAGGTTGCCGAGGATGCTCGCGTTCTCGCGGACGTCGGGGCGCGGGTCGGGGCGGCCGTCCGTCGCGGGATCCAGCCTGCTCCCGCCGAGGAAGTCATCCTCGATGAACTTGTTGTACGCGTCGAAGGACAGCGTCTGGTGGTCGATGTACCCCTGCCGGGCGTACGGGCTGATGACCAGGGCGGGCACCCGGAGTCCGTAGCCGTTCTGGTCGACCACGGGCGGGACCACGTGGTCGTAGAAGCCGCCCCAGTCGTCCCAGGCCAGGAAGATCGCGGTGGAGTCCCAGTCCGGGCTTTTCATGATGGTGTCGATGAGGTTGGTCACGTAGGCCTGGCCGGTGGAGAGGTTGGCCGGCGGGTGGTCGCTGTTGGCCTGGGTCGGGGCGATCCAGGAGACCGCGGGCAGGGCGCCCTGTCCGGCCGCGGTGTAGAAGGCCGACAGGTTATTGACGTCGCCGAGCTGGCCGTCTTGTTTCACGTCGGTGAACGACGGCAGCGGGTTCCAGATCGACGGGGTCTTAGCGCCCTGGGCCACCGGGGCGCAGCCCGCGGCGGTCTCGTCGGGGTTGTCGTCGCAGTCCGGCTGGATGCCGCTCTGCACGTAGTAGGCCCAGGACACGCCGTGCTTGTGCAGCAGGTAGGTCAGGTCGGTCCAGGAGTAGAGCCCGAGGGCCAGGTTCTCGCCACCGGCGCCAAGCAGCTGCTGGCGCTCGGCGGGCGTGAGGTAACCCAGGCAGGCCTCGCCCGCCGCGATCACCTTCGGGTCGGTGAGGCTGGCGCGGGTGACCTCGGTGACACCATGGGCGGCCAGGCAGGAGCGGAAGGCGGCCGGAAGGTTCTTGAGCCTGAGCCGGCCAGCCCCGCCCGCGCCCTGCCCCGGGTCGTTCACACAGCTGTCCGGGTTCGTGCTGGTGCAGCGCGCCGACCAGCCGCTGACCAGGTAGAGGTGGGAGGGCAGGGACCAGGAGTCGACCGGCTCGAACATGTGGTCCTGCAGGACGAAATCGTGGGCGTAGGTCCAGTAGTTCGGGATCTCCCGGGCGTCGTGATAGCCCATTACGTCCGGTGGGTTGCGGGACAGGCACACCGGTGTCGGCGGGTTGGTGGCGCTGCAGCCCCGGCTGGGCTGGTCCTCGGCGGTCCGGACGAAACCGTCCATCTTGCCGCCGTCGATGTCGGCGGTCGCTTCGGCCATGTTGTGGCCGGCTCCGCCGTTCACCAGGCTCGGGTCGTGGTACGGCTTGTCGCAGCCTTTGGTGCGCGGGTCGGGCGCGCACACGGTGAACTGGCCGTTGCTGGCGGGGATGCCGTCGGCACCGGGATAGGTGCCGAAGAACGAGTCGAACGACCGGTTCTCCTGCATGATGACCACCACGTGCCGGATCTTGCCGATGCCGGACGTGGCTTTTGCGGTGTGGCCTGGCTGGCTCGATTGGCTCGCCTGGCTCGCCTGGCTTGTTTGGCTCGCCTGGCCTGGTTGGCCTGGTTGGCCTGTGCAGCTCGCGAGGCTCGTCACGGTGAGGCTCAGCGTGGCGAGCGTGATGCTAACGGCCGTGGCTCTCCCGCGCAGGCCCGCGGATCGCACGTCTCGGCCCTCCGGTAGCGGACAGCTTGGGCTTTGCACGTTAGCATAGTGATTGCTATTCAGATAGGAGTCGCAATGTGAATAACGGGGACGCCGCCCCGCGACGGCAGCGGCTGACCCGGGCCGAGGCCAAGGCGAGGACCCGGGAACGCCTGCTCGACGCGGCCGCGCGGACCTTCGCGCGGAAGGGTTACGCCGCCGCCTCGGTAGAGGAGATCGCCGCGTCCGCCGGTTACTCAATCGGCGCCCTGTACTCCAACTTCGTCAGCAAGGAACAGCTGTTCCTCGAGCTGATGGCCGCCTGGGGCGAGCGCCGGGTCACCGCGGTCGCCGAGGTCCTCGGCACCGGCGATCCCGTTGACGCGCTCGCCGCGCTGCTGGAACGAGCGGCCGGCCGGGACCCCGACCTGATGGCGCTTCGCGCGGAGTTCTGGCTGTACGCGGTGCGCAACCCGGAGGCGATGGGGGCGCTGAGGGTTCAGCAGCGCCAGCAGGCCGACGCGCTCATCGGCGTCATCGGCGCAACGATGGAACGCTGGGGCACCCCTCCGGGCGTCCCGCCCGCAGAGGTGGCGGCAGTTGTGCTAGCCATGTTCCAGGGCTTGGTGCGACAGCGGCGGATCGACCCGGATCGCGTGTCGGGGGATCTTTTCGCACAAGGATTGCGGTGGCTGTTCAGCGGGCTGGGTTCGGCCCTGCCTAGCGCGGAACGGTAAGACCGCTCGCGTACGGCCGCTGCGGGCGGCCCGGGGCCGTCGCCGCCCGCGGTACGAGGTCACGGCAGCGCCGAGGGTTTGCTACGCTAGCTCAGGTTCTCGGGGCTGTAGCGCAGTCCGGTAGCGCACCTCGTTCGCATCGAGGGGGTCAGGGGTTCAAATCCCCTCAGCTCCACCGAGTTCTTGCAGGCCAAGTGGCCTGTTCGGGTTTCTGGCTTTCGGTTGGGGAGCCAATGCGGGGAGCCAGATCGTAGGTTTCAGGTAGGCGGGAGCTGCGGCCGGTAATTACGACCGGGGCCGAGGTCATGCACCGGTTCAGGTTCCGGGCGGAACCGGGTCGTCGGCCAGTGCCATCTCGACAGCGGCCTGGGCGTGGGCGATGGTCGTGTCAATGACCGGTACCGGGCTGTCCCCGGCCTGCACCACCATGCCGAACTCGGTACAGGCCAGGACGATGACCTCGGCGCCGCGTGCCACCAGGTCGGTGATCGCTGCCCGGAACCTGGCGCGGGTGGCGGGCAGGACGACGCCGCGAGCCAGCTCGGCGTACAGCGCGTTGTGCACGTTGTCCTGGTGCTCGCCCTCGGCGACCAGGACGTTCAGTCTGTAGCGCCGGCGCAGCCGGCCCGTGAAGTACGTGCCCGTCATGGTGTAGCGGCTGCCGAGCAGTCCGACGGTGGTGAAGCCGGCCTGCTGGATCTCGCACGCGGTCGGGTCGACGATATGCAGGAAGGGCAGGCTGGCCAGCCTCTCGATGCGCTCGCTGGCGGTGTGGACCGTGTTGCAGGCCAGCAGGAAGAAGTCCGCGCCGGCGGCCTCGAGATGACCGGCCTGGGCGGCGAGCAGGTCCCCGACCAGGTCCCAGCGGCCCTCGCGCTGGTATCGCTCGACCTGTTCGAAGTCGGTCTGCGCCAGCACGAGCCGGGCACAGTGCAGGCCCCCCAGGCGCCTGGCCACCAGCTCGTTGATGGTCCGGTAGTAGATGACCGAGCTGGGCCACGCCAGGCCGCCCACGATTCCGATGGTCTTCACCATATCCTCCGAACTGAAGCCGACCACAAGCACGGGCGGGCATGCTCCCGGGCAGCCTACCGCCCGGCATTGGTGCGCAAATTCGCTCAAGACAAGCAGAGCACTGCAGGTCAACGCAACGGGATCGCCTACGGTTCATGGTCGTGAGCCAAGACAGGTTCTACGCTGCTTTGGTCGCGTAGACGATGCAGCCGCGCTTGGTCAGGGTCAGCGGGAGGTCCAGCGCGGCGGCGGTATTCGCGGCGGCTGACTCGCTGAGCCCGTACACCCGCAGGCACGCGGCGGCCTCGAGGACCGATGACAGGGTCAGGCGGAGGCCGTCCCACCGCTCGGCCCGCACCGTGTCCCCGGGCGCGGAGAAGACCGACGCCACGATCGACTCGGCGTCCTCACCATCGAAGGGGGAAGCGACACCCCAGCGGGGGACGGCGCGGGCCAGTTCCGGGTCGCTATCCCGGTTCGGCGCGCAGGCCGCGAACAGTCCTCCCGGCCGCAGCACCCGCCGCGCTTCGCGGATCGGCTCGAGCGGATCGTCGTAGTGGTACAGCGTGTAGAGCGCGGTTACCGCGTCCGCGGACGCGGCGGCGACGGGCAGCCGGGCACCGTCGGCGCGTACCGCGGGCCGGGGCGCCAGGCTTAGCATCGCGGGTGACAGGTCGATGAGCAGGCAGCGCATGGACAGCCCGGGCAGCAGCCGCGCCAGCCTCCCGTTTCCGCCGCCGACGTCCAGCACGGTCCGCGCGCCCGCCGCAGCGAACCAGGCGGCGACGTACGGGTGTACGTCGTCATGCGGATGCTTCCCGGCGGACAGGAACCGGCCGGGGTCGGAGTCGTAGTCGTTCGGCAGCGCCGTCATCGACGCCAGCGTGGCTGGCCGCCCGGATCCCGGTCAAGCAGATTTCCGCGTCCGGAGAGCGCGGAGCCGCCTACCCGCCGGTCAGCTCGTCGAGCCTGTCGAGCAGTTGACCAGGATGTCCAGCGTCCCGTACGTCTCCTGGATCCACTGGGCCGCGGCCTGGACGCTCGCGGGCTCGATCCTGTCCGGTACGAAACCGAACGCTTCGCCGACCGCCTGCTGGCCTGGTACCCAGCGAAGAATTAGAACCCCTGACCACAACTGAACGTCCGCTTCTGACCGCAATGAGAGCCCGGCGGCGCGCTATCGAGTGATTCGTCGGCGGCGACGGAGGGTCCATCGCGCCGTTGGTCCGGGCCGGGGCGCAGGTCAATGACCGCGACGCCAAAGAGCGGACAGCCCTGATATGGGCCGTGAGGGACATCGGCTCGCCGTTCGAGGTCCGGAATACCGTCCTGGCCGGACTCGTGGAAAACAACGCTGACGTGAATGCCGCCGCATGCATCTGGCACGACCGGTCAGTCAAGACCACAGGCCTGCGCTCCCTGACCGGCTACGACCAGTGAACATATAAGGAACGACTCATCCAGGCGAGAGCGCGAGCCCAGCACCAGCCCGGCTAGCTGAACAGCCCAGAATCCCAGACCCACGCCGGCTCGGCCGTGAGCACCTCGTTGCGGGCGCGACGTCGGTGCCGAGGTCCCAGGCGACGACCCAGCGGTGCAGCCATTGACAAGCAGTTCCGCCGGACAGTACCGCCACGGCCTCCAGGGCATCGGCGCAGGTGATTCTTGAGCGGGGTAAGCGACGTTTCCGCCTGCTAAATGCCCGCCGCGGACATGCCCGGCCAGCAGCCCCCCGGCGTCCGGCGCAAGGGTTCTGCGGCCGGGCCGGTGAGCACGAGCGGAGGGCCGGTTCAGGCCAGTGGCATCTGGAACGGTGGCAGGAGCCCGGCACGCACCAGCGAGCGGTTGATGTCGTCAAAGCTGTGCATCGCCGCCAGGGCCACGAGCCGGGAATCCCCGCCGCTGTCACCGAACGGGTCGCGGAAGAAACCCCCCAGCGCATCGAGCACTTGCGCGTACGTGCGGTCACTGCTCTGCAGCAGGGCTTTCTCGGCGTCCGTGCCGCCGTCCCGGCGGGTGGCGCGCAGCAGGCCCGCGATGGGCTGGCCGTCGAGGAGGTCCCGCAGCCCGGAGAGCGCGTCCACGTGATGTGTCCCGCCCTCTACCTCGGCCCGCAGCTGGGCGGGGAACGCTTCCCCATCGGGGCCGTCGGCGTGCATCGCCGGAACCAGCCGCGCGTACCGCGCGTCCACCGCGGCCGCGATCGCTTCTTCCCGGTCGAGCAGGTGCTCCAGCTGCTCGCGGGTAGGCGGCTCGAGCGAGATCTCCGTACCGGTCGCGTCCGCGATCTCACCCGCCCGGCCCAGCGCGGTCACCGTCCGCACGCCGCGCAAAGCCCGGACTACCCGTCCGACCTTCAGCATGAGCAGATCGGCCTGGGTGTCGGCCTCAGCCGCCGCCTCCCGGCTGGCCTGGGTCACAGGACCGCCGTGCGCCGTGTCGAGGTCGTACCCGAGAGCACAGCGCACGGACAGGTACTCCACGATCAGCGCGTGCTCCACGGTCAGCAGGAACTCAACCTCATCCAGGACCTGATCCCTGCTCAACGGCAGGTTCTGCGGCAGCTGCGACATTCCCGTCTCCCCTCGGTCTGCGCATACGCCATCCATACTGCTCCACGCGACTGGCTCCGGGAAGCAGGCCAGCACCGCATTTGGGGCAGATGAAGCCCGGTCTGGCCGGCAGAGCACTACGACATACTCGGCGAGCCCCGGTTCTACGTGCCGGAAGGTGGTATCAGCAAGGCTCTCGACCTGACCGCTCTCACCTGGAGCGCCCGGAGCACTGCCAGCAGCGGCTAGGGAACGCCCAGCCACCCCCCCGACGGCTAGAAACACAGCAGCCAGAGATCATGGTTCATAACAGAACGTGTCCATTTCCAGCGAGAGCAAGCGACCGGATCGCCGAATTTGCGCTGGTGATCCACCGCGGTGCCGGGATGCGCGCGGCGCACAGATCTGGAGGTTCGGGGCGGCCGGGCAGAGTGCCAGATGCACCAGCCGGGCGGCGGTCGGCGCTTGTCCCGCCGTCGGCGGCTCGCGATGGTGAGCGCGAGGAATTCGGCTCTCCGCGGTAGCGCCCGCGCTGCCCGCTATGCCGTCCCGTAAGCCGATGCTGCTGCTGGCGCGCTACAACTACCGGCTCGGCCGCGCCGTTCAGGGCTGCAGCAGGGTTTTGATGGCGCATGTTCGTCCATGGCTTTGTAGCCTTCGGCGACCTGATCGAGCGGGAGTGTGAGGTCGAAGACGGTGCCGGGGTCGATGGCTCCGGTGAGGATGCGGTCGATAAGGTCGGGCAGGAAGCGCCGGACCGGGGCGGGTCCGCCGTGGAGGTGGACCGCGGAGAAGAACAGCTCGTCGCCGGGCAGGGTGACGTCGTGTGAGACGCCGACGTGTCCGCCCGGGCGGTGGAGCGGATGGCCTGCGTCATCGACTCCTGGGTGCCGACGGCCTCGATGACGCAGTGGGCGCCGAGGCCGCCGGTGAGGTCCTTGACGCGGGCGGCGCCGTCTTCTCCGCGCTCGGTGACGATGTCGATGGCCCCGAGCTCGCGGGCGAGCTTCTGCCGTGACTGGTGCCGGGAGAAGGCGATGATGCGCTCGGCGCCGAGTTCGCAGGCGGCGAGCACGCCGAGCAGCCCGACCGCGCCGTCGCCGGCCACGGCGACCGTCTTACCGGGTGCGACGTCGGCGGCGACGGCGGCGAACCAGCCGGTGCCGAGCACGTCGGAGGCGGCCAGCAGGGACGGGACGAACTTCTCGTCGGGCATGGCGGGTGGGGCGGCGAGCGTGCCGTCGGCCAGCGGGATACGTGCGTACTCGGCCTGGGTGCCGATGGCGCCCATCATCTCGGCGTGCACGCAGCGGGATTGGTAGCCGGCCTGGCAGATTTCGCAGGTGTTGTCGGAGGCGAAGAACGAGCCGACGACGAACTGGCCGGGCTTGAGGGTGGTGACGGCGGTGCCGGCTTCTTCGACGATGCCGGCGTACTCGTGGCCCATCGGTGCGGGTCCGTCGACGATTTTCGATGCCGCGGTACTGCCACAGGTCCGAGCCGCACACCAGGTCGCGGCGAGCCTGATGATGGCGTCGGTCGGGTGCTCGATGCGCGGGTCGTCGCGGGTGTCGAGGCGGACGTCGCCGGGGGCGTGGAGGACTGCTCCTCGCATGGTAGGTCTCCCTTTGGTTGCCGTTCGGTGGTGTTGACCGGGACGGTCAGCGGGCGGTGTAGCCGCCGTCGACGGGCAGCGCGACGCCGACGACGAAGCTGGCGCCGGGGCTGCACAACCAGAGCACGGCGGCGGCCATCTCCTCCGCGCTGCCGAGACGCCCGATGGGTTGGCTGGCGGCGGCCTCGGCGCGGTCCAGGTCGCCGGAGTCGATCATCTGGGTCACCATCGGGGTCTCGATGGTGCCGGGGCAGATGGCGTTGATGCGGATGCCGCGGGGGGCGTATTCCAGGGCAGCGCTGCGAGTCAGGCCGATGACGCCGTGTTTGGACGCGTGATAGGCGGCACGGCCGGGCAGCCCGACCAGCCCTCCGAGTGAGGAGCAGTTGACGATGGCGCCGGAGCCCTGCACCCGCATGTGGGCGAGCTCGTGTTTCATGCTGGCCCAGATCCCGCGCAGGTTGATGGCGTTGACCCGGTCGAAGACGTCAGCAGTCTCGTCGGCTGCGCCGGTCATCGGGGATTGGATGCCGGCGTTGTTGTAGGCCAGGTCGAGGCTGCCGAACGTCTCGACTGTCTTGGCTATCGCGTCCGCGACCTGGTCCTCGTCGGCGACGTCGCACCGCGTGGCCAGCACGCGATGCCCGGCATCGCGTAGCTGGCGGTCGGCGGCGCGCAGTGCTTCGTCGTTGACGTCGGCCAGCGTCACGGCGGCACCGGCATCGGCGAAGGCCCGCGCGGTCGCCCAGCCCATGCCTGAGCTGGCGCCGGTGACGAATGCGACGCGCCCGGTGAAGTCGTAGGTCGGGTTCACAACATGCCTTTCAATAATTGCGGGTGGTCAGTCGCCGAAGACCTGCCTGGCCACGGTCATCGCGGACATGGCCCGCGGCCAACCGGCGTAGAAGGCGATGTGGGTGATCGCTTCCTTCAGCTCGGTCTCGGTGTTGCCGTTCTGCTTGGCCAGGCCCAGGTGGTAAGTGAGCTGCTCGCTGGCGCCGAACGCGGCCAGCACCGAGACGGTGACCAGGCTGCGCTCCTTGGGCGACAGCTCGGTGCGCGGCCACACCTGCCCGAACAGCACGTCGTCGGTGAAGTGCACGAAGCCGGGGGCGAACTCGCCGAACGCCTTCTGCGCGCCGGACGGCTCCTTCTCGTCGCTCATGGTGGTTCCTTTCGTCGGGTTGGGGTTCAGGGCTGTGGGACGACCCGCAGGGTGGCGTTGACTGCCTGGTCGGCGCTGCCCGGTGTTGCGAGGTCAGGGTGCAAATTGCCTGGGCTGAACCGCCTTGGCAGAGCAGGTACCGGCGCTTTGTTCCCCGACGGTGCCGGGCCGCTAGGTGCCTGGCTGGCGGGGCTGGCCGGCAGGGGCGCTGTCGGGCTGGATTGTGGTGGCTGCCCAGCTGGCGAGCATCTTGAGCCCGTCTTCGGAGGGTGAGCCTGGTTCGGCGGTGTAGACGGTGAGGTCGAGGCCCCACAGGTCAGCGGTGGGCAGGTCGACGGCCTCGAACACCAAGTCGAGCAGCCCGACGACCGGGTGGTTGAACTGCTTGGGCCCGGTGTGGTGCAGCCGGACGTCATGCCCGGCCCATCGGGCGCGGAACTCCTCGCTGCGCATGGACAGTTCGCCGACGAGGTCAGTCATCTCGCGGTTGTGCGGGTCGCGGCCAGCCGCGGTCCGCATGATCGCGACGGTGGTATCGGCGGCTACGGACCAGTTGGGGAAGAAGTCGTGGGCTCGAGAGTCGAGGAAATGGAACCGGGCGACGTTCACTGGGCGGCGCGGGTCGTCAAACATCGGCGAATACAAGGCCCGGCCCAGTGCGTTGATGGCCAGGATGTCCATGTGGCCGTTGCGGACGAACGCAGCGGCGCCGGTCATCGCGTCGAGCATCCACTGCACGCTCGGGCGGATGGCCGTCTTCGGCCGCCGTCGCGGCGCACGGGAAGGTTTGGCGGCGCGGGCGAGGTCGAACAGGTGCGCGCGTTCAGCCTCATTGAGACGCAGCGCGCGGGCGACCGCGTTTAGCACGTCCTCGGAGACTTCGGTGATGTGGCCGCGTTCGAGGCGCACGTACCAATCGGTCGACACGCCGGCCAGGACGGCGACTTCCTCGCGTCGTAGCCCCGGCACGCGACGTCGGCCGCTGCTGGGAAGGCCAGCTTGCCCGGGGCTGATCTTGGCGCGCCGGGTGGCGAGGAACTCGCGGATCTCGGCTCGGGTGTCCATGACGCCGAGGCTACGTCGCCTCGTGCCGCGTGAGGGAGGGAGGGCTTCTCCCCCCGATAGATCCGCCCTCCCGCGCGGGAGCGGCGACGCGTTGCATGGGTGGTGCCGGCATCTGCCCGGCCCCTCCGGCGTCGCGCTGTGGGTCCTGGCAGCACTGGCGGCGCTGGTCGTGCGCCACGTGCGCCGCTCGGCAGCGCATGGCCCGGGCTGCCGGCACGCACGCCGTAGCAGGGCTGGTGGATCGATGATTCCCGGTCACGTCGCGGTGCTGATGAAGCGGTGCCGGACGACCCTGAGTGCACGCCTGTCCAGGCGCGTGAACCCGGCTGTCATCGAGCAGCGCCTGCCCGCGGCGTCACGGATCGAGGCCGCTGACGTGGTGCGGCCCGCTGGCCCGGCCGCTCGCTGCGCGGCCCGGTCCCGGAGGGGAGGAGAGCTGCTACCCCCCATAGATCCGCCCTCCCGCGCGGGCGCAGCGACGTGTTGCATGGGTGGTGCGATAGTGCAGCGCCTGTTCCGGCTGCTGACCACCACCGACCCGCTTGTCCCTTCTCGATCGCATTGGAGCAGTAAGTGAACGCGACCCGCCACCCCTCTCAGCGGATCTCGCCTCGCCGCCGGAGGCCGGCGATGGCCGTTACCGCCACTGCCTTCTTGGCTGCCGGTGTCGCCGCGTGCAGTCCCAGCACCAGCGGATCCGCGGGCACCTGGGCATCCCCGCCCGCGACGGCAACCAGCACCGCGACCACGGGCACCGCACGATCGGGCGGCACCGCGGAGACAACCGGCCAGGTCCGCATCCAGCTCACTGTGGGCAACCGTCACGCGACCGCCACGTTGCGCGACAACGCAACCGCCCGCGACTTCGCGTTGCTGCTGCCGGTGACGTTGTCGATGGGCGACCTGTTCGGGCGGGAAAAGCCCGGCGCGCTGCCCCGGCCACTCACCGCCGGGCCCGCCCAGACGACCTACCAGGCCGGAGATCTCGGCTACTGGTCACCCGGACACGACCTGGCCGTCTACTACCACGACGACGGGCAGCGTATCCCCTCGCCGGGCATCGTGATCATCGGCCAGATCGACAGCGGCCTGGACGCGATCGTCACCGCCGGCGACCGCTTCCAGCTGCACATCACCCGCCTCGACCAGCGGTAACCGGCCGCCACGCGGCCCCGCGGCTCGATCGAAGCCCACACCACTACCAGGAAGAAGTCACTGCCTCATGGTTCACCTGCCTCCCAGACAAGGCTCCCGCTGGTCGTGTGGGTCCTGGCGGCCGGCACATTCTTGATGGGCACCACCGAGTTCATGATCGCCGGTCTGCTGCCGGAGATCGCCTCCGGCCTGCACACCAGCGTCTCGAACGCTGGCCTGCTCATCACGGCCGTCGCCGTCGGCATGATCGTCGGTTCGCCGACCATGGCCATCGTCACCCTCAAGCTGCCGCGCCGGCTGACTCTGACGCTGGCGTTGCTCGTGTTCGCGGCCGGGCATGTGATCGCCGCACTGTCCACGAGCTTCGCGGTCGTCCTCGCCGCCCGCGTGCTGACCGCGCTAGCCACCGGCGCGTTCTGGGCCGTCGCCGCCGTGGTAGCCACCGCCGCTGCCGGGCCGGCCGCCGGCTCGCGCGCGCTCGGTCTGGTCATTGGCGGGCTGACGATGGCCAACGTGATCGGCGTGCCGATCGGCTCGTTTGCCGGACATCTCGCGGGTTGGCGCGGCCCTTTCTGGGCCCTGGCCGCCCTGGCCGTCGCCGCGGCCGCGGTCATCGGACGGTTCATCCCCGCTGTACAGCACCGCGAGACCCCCTCGGTGCGGGCGGAGGTCACCGCGCTGCGTCAGGCCCGGGTCTGGCTGGCGCTGGCAGCGTCGGCGCTGATCATGGGCGGTGTGCTGGCCACCTACAGTTACCTCTCGCCGCTGCTGACCGACCGCGCCGGGATCTCCGCTGGCCTGGTACCGCTAGTGCTGGTCGGATTCGGCGCGGGAGCGCTGGCCGGCACGACCACCGGAGGCCGGCTCGGGGACCGGTGGCCGCTGGCGACCACGATCACCGCCGCCGCGTCGGCATCAGTGCTGCTGCTCACCATCTGGTCTCACCACACCGTGGCCGCGATCGCGCTGGTCGTGCTGATGGGCCTGGCCGGGTTCGCCGTCAACCCGGTGGTCAGCGCTCTCGCGGTCCGCTTCGCCGGCGCCGCCCCGACACTGGCCTCCGCGCTGAGCACGTCCGCGTTCAACGTCGGCATAGCCGCCGGGTCCGCCGTCGCCGGCATGACCCTGAACACCGGGCTGGGACTGTCCGGTCCAAGCCTGGTCGGCGCCCTCATGACTGCCCTGACGATCTTCCCGCTGGCGGGCCTGGCGGCCAGCCAGGCGACCCGGCCCGCACCAACAGCCGGCCGGCCCGGCGCGAACGGCGCCGGCGGTCCAGTCCACCCCAGCCAGAGCAACCCGGCCCGATCGACGGTGGCCGCCGGCTGCTAACCACCCAGACGATCCACACCCACCTGAACAACCGACCCGATCAGCACTACGAACGAAGGAGACACGACATGCGCGGCGTAGTGATGCACGCCCCCGGCGACATCCGGGTAGAAGACCGCGACGACCCGAAGATCGTCGAGCCGACTGATGCGATCATCCGCGTCTCGGCGACCTGCATCTGCGGTTCGGACCTGTGGCCCTGGCGCGGCGCGGACCCCGTCGACGGGCCGACCCCGATGGGCCACGAATACGTCGGCGTCGTCGAGCAGGTCGGCAGCGACGTCACCACGATCAAGCCCGGCCAGTTCGTCGTCGGATCGTTCTTCGCCTCGGACAACACCTGCGAGATCTGCCAGGCCGGCTACCAATCCCGCTGCGTGCACGCCGAAGTGATGGGCACCATCGGCACCCAGGCGCAGCTAGCGCGGGTGCCGCTAGCTGACGGCACCCTGGTCGCCACCCCCGAGCCGCCACCGGCCGACCTGGTCCCGAGCCTGCTGGCCGCCTCCGACGTGCTGGGCACTGGCTGGTTTGCCGCCGTCGCGGCCAAGGCCGGGCCGGGCAAGACCGTCGCAGTCGTCGGCGACGGCGCGGTCGGGCTGCTCGCTGTGCTCGCCGCCAGGCAGCTCGGCGCCGAGCGGATCATCGTGATGAGCCGCCACGAGCCCCGCCAGGCGCTCGCACGCGAGTTCGGCGGCACCGACATCGTCGCCGAGCGCGGCGACGAGGGCGTCGCCAAGGTCAAAGACCTCACCGGCGGGCTGGGCGCGCACTCGGTGATCGAGGCGGTCGGCACCCAGGAGTCGATGATGCAGGCCATCCGCTCCACCCGGCCCGGCGGGCACGTCGGCTACGTCGGCGTCGCCCATGGCGTGCAGCTGCCCGGCGAGGAGCTGTTCTTCTCGGCCGTGCACCTGCACGGCGGCCCGGCCCCAGTCCGCCGGTTCCTGCCCGAACTGATCGACCTGATCTGGAACCGGATCATCGACCCGGGCAAGGTCTTCGACCTCACCCTGCCCCTGGACCAGGCCGCCGAGGGCTACCGGGCGATGGATGAACGCCAGACGATCAAGACACTACTCGAGCCCTGACCCCGGGCATCCCGTCCGGCAACCGCCAGAAGACCGATAACCAGGAGCACACAGTGACATCACCCCGCCCAGCCGCAACCCTCGCGGGCAAGGTCGCGTTCGTGACCGGCGCAGCCAGCGGCATCGGCCGCGCGACCGCCCTCGCGCTCGCCTGCCAGGGCGCCAGCGTCGTGGTCACCGACATAGCCGACCAGGGCGGCCAGCAGACAGCGCAGCTGATCCAGGACGGCGGCGGACAGGCGCTCGCCGTCCGCTGCGACGTGACCCGAAGCCAGGACATCCAGACAGCGCTGAGCCAGGCGGCTGGCACCTTCGGGCGGCTCGACATCGCCTTCAACAACGCCGGTGCCGAACAGCAGCCCGCCCCGATGGCCGGCATCCCCGAAGACGAATGGGACCGGATCATCGCCATCAACCTGCGCGGGGTCTTCCTGAGCATGAAATACGAAATCCCGCTGATGCTGCAGCACGGCGGCGGCGCGATCGTGAATACCTCCTCCGGCGCCGGTGTCAAAGCCTTCGGCGGCGGCGGCGCCTACACCGCCGCAAAACACGGCGTGGTCGGCCTGACCAAGGACGCCGCGCTCGACTACGCCTCATCCGGCATCCGCGTCAATGCCATCTGCCCCGGGATCATCGACACCGAGATGATGCAGCGTGTCACCGGCGGCACCGCCGAAGGACGCGACAGGGTGATCGCGCAGGAACCCATCGGACGGATGGGCACGCCGGAAGAGATCGCCGCCGCCGTCTGCTGGCTCTGCTCCGACCAGGCAACCTTCGTCACCGGGCATGCCATGATCGTCGATGGCGGGCAAACCCTCTGAACGGCGCGCACCGGCGCCACCGTGCCGTTTGAGCATGGCTGTGGGTGCCCAGCCAGATCGCGAGCGTACAGAACGACCCTATCGGAGCGGCAGCTGCCGATCATGGGTCGAAGCCGAAGCCACCCCGAACGGCGGGAGTGGGCGCGCCCGCCGAGGACAAGCTTGGATCACCCAGCGTGAGCCATCCTGGGGCCTGTGCACCGATAGCTCGCCGATTTCTTGCGGATCCGCCCGCCGATGGACTGTCCAGGGGAGCGTCATTCTGGGCGATGTCGCACGGCGTCGTGGCACCTGGACGCTCGGCCACCGCAGGCGTTCGGAGATGAGGCCAGGGTCACGTACTCGTCGCCCCTGTCGTGGCTGCGGGCCAGCGTCGCGAGCATCGGGGCGCTGGCTACAGGAACCGGCCACCGGGTCTGGCAATCCCGCCATTCCCGTCCCGGCCTCGCGGCATGCGCCCGATCGAACCCAGGTTCGGGCAAGACCGAATCCCGCTACCGCACCGGAGGTCACCGCCATGGACGCCAACAGTGAGCAGATGGCCTTCGTCTACACGACCTACGTTCAGGAGACTCCCGAGCGCGTGTGGCAGGGCCTCACCGACCCTGCATTGATGAAGCGCTACTGGCGGCACCAGCAGGCTGGCCCGAAGACATTCCATTCCGACTGGAAGAAGGGCAGCCTTGCTTCTTCCCGGGAACCGGGCGAGAGGTATCAGCCGGCCCGGGCCACCCTCACGGCTGCCTGATTGCGGCGGGCCTGGCCGGATGCCGGGTCCCAGTCCTGGTGGATGCGTCCCATCAACGGCGAGGAGATCATGAAATCTGCGGTGGCCCGGTTGCAGGCAACCGGGATATTGCAGACCACCGCGACCCGGAGCAGGGCCTTGACGTCCGGGTCATGCGGGTGTGGCTCCAGCGGGTCCCACAAGAACACCAGCAGGTCGATCTCGCCCTCGGCGATGCGGGCGCCGATCTGCTGGTCACCGCCGTACGGGCCGCTCCGGAAGCAGGTGACCGGCAGCCCGAGCTGCTGCTCCAGGAGGTGACCGGTGGTGGCCGTGGCGAACAGCTCGTGACCGGCCAGCAGGTCCAGGTTGTACTCGGCCCACTCAAGCATGTCCCGCTTCTTGTTGTCGTGCGCGATCAGGGCAATCCGCCGCCCTGCGGGCGCTGCCGCGTCCTCGACCATGCCAGCCCTCCCCCGACGTCCGCTAGCAGGGCCCGGTGCCCCGGCTGGCACCGGACTCCGCCCGGCCAGATGTCATGCCGGCCGGGCTGGCTGCGTCACGGCCAAGTCTGGCCGCTGGCAGGCCATGCGTCCAATGACCACGACCCGGGCAAGACATGACATCTAGTCATGGATACGGCTGGAGCTGGCATTTCCGCCCGGCCGCCGGGATCACCCCGGACCCCTGCCCCAAAGGGGAACAGCTCGTACGCCGAGCACAGAACGATCCTTCCCGGGCGGCTCTGACTCGTCCCACGACAGGACGGAAACCCGCACCGAACGGCGGTTCACGCACGTCACGCAGCTCATAAGGTCACCACGCAGCGCGGCGGGCGGGCGGCGTCACTGCGCTGCACCGGGGACTTGGTCAGCTGGCCCGCAGGTACTCGCCGATGGCCCGGCGGATCACCTCCGAGACGCTGACATGCTCCCCGGCCGCGCGGATCAGCAGGGCACGTTTGAGTTCCGGATCCAGCCGTACGGACCCGACACTGGCTGCCGCTGATCCCAGGGGCGGCCGCCCGGGCATCCGACTGTCGGCCGCCCGGCGACCGGCTCTGCCCTACCGTCAAGGTATGCCTGCCAGGAAACGGCCCACCCCCGAGGACACCATGACCGCCCGCCGTGTCCTGCTCGACGGGCTAGCCCGCGACGCTGACGTCTTCGAGCTGGTCAACGAGCTCGCGCTCCTGCACCCGCGGGACAACACCTTCCCCGGCGAGGTGTTCCTGCACGTCGCTGCGGATGCGCTGACCTGGTGCGGGGCCAGCCGGGCTTACCCGCTGCCCTTGGCGGGACTACGCGAGCGGTTCCTGCCCGAGACCAGCTTCCGCGGCCGGGAAAACACCAAGCTCCAGTACGCAGTGCTGGCCGCAGCAGCCCTCCATGGCGGCACCGAACCGGACCTGCTTGAGGAGATCGCCTGGTGGCAGACCGACGACTTCTGGCAGTACGCCCTGTTCGCGGCGATCGCCTACATCCGCGCCGCCGCCAGCCAGGCGGGCGTACCGGTGCGCCAGGCATGCCAGGACCTGGCCCAGCGCCCTGGCCACCCAGCGCCATAACGACCATTCGAAACGCAGTGAGAGCGGTCATCTGACGGTGGAGCGGCCGATCATATCGGCGGGTATCGCGGTCGATAAGCGGTTACGCAGTGTTGCTGTAGTGGCGTACCTGTTGGCGACCGCCCGGGGACCCTCTGGCTTTTCCCTGAGCTCCGCATCCGGCTGAGCAGGACCCAGCCACGCGCGTCAGGGCGGGAAAGGGCGGGAACAAGCCTCAGGCACTGCCCGGAGTCACGTCATCAGCATCCGCTGACCTCCTTCGACGTACTCACTCAACGCGTGCGACCTCATGTCGCACGATCACCCCGGTTCTGGGCGCGGCGGTGTCGAAAATGAGCGATGGTGGGGCGGATGCAAATGGTGAACCGGCGCCCTTGTTCCAGGCCTGCTCGGCACGAGTGCGCCGGGCGGGTCGGGCCGTCTCCGCGTGCTGGCACGTCCCGGGTCCCTGAATGGGAACCTGGGCGGCCTGGCCGCCCGTGGCGACGCGGTGGTGCGCTCGCTCTGGCCCGCGCGCAGGGCCCGGACCAGGCCGGCTGGGGGTGGTGTCTCCCCCCGGGAGGACCCCGGGACGTGCGGCGGCCTCGCCAGCGGGCTACGGTCGCCGTGAAGCACAGCGGTGATCATCCTGCCCTTCGTGACGTTCCGCTGATGGCCCAGGGCCGGGGTCCTTCCGGGGAAGCCGCCTCAGGCGGCGAAGCCGCCGTCGACGGTGATCGCTGTGCCGCTGACGTAGCGGCCGCCGTCGCCGGCCAGGTGGGCGACGGTGGCGGCGATGTCACCGGCGATGCCGTAATGGCCGAGCGCCGTAGCCGCGCTCAGCCCGGCACCCGGGCCGCCGGCGGGGTTCATGTCGGTGTCGATCAGGCCGCCGTGCACCACGGTGGCGGTGATCCCCCGCGGGCCGAGATCGCGGGCCAGGCCCTTGGTAAGACCGGTCAGCGCCGACTTGCACATGGCGTACAACGTCATGCCCGGTCCCGGGACGCGCTCGGCCAGGGCGCTGCCGATGGTGATGATCCGCCCGTCCCCGCTCATGTGCCGGGCCGCCGCCTGGGAGGCCAGGAATACGGCCCGCACGTCGATCGCCAGCGTCCGGTCCACCTGTTCCAGCGTCATCTCCTCCAGCGGCCCGCCGGCGAAGATACCGGCGTTGTTGACCAGGATGTCGATCCGGCCCAGCTCTCGTACGGTCTGCTCTACCGCCGCCGTGACGGCGCCGGGATCGGCGTTGTCCGCCTCGATGACCAGCACCCGCCCGCCGTCGGCGTCGATCTGCTTGGCGACCGCCCGTGCCTTCTCGGCCGCGCTTACGTAGGTGAGCGCCACCGCGGCTCCGTCCTGAGCCAGCTGCCGGGCGATCGCCGCCCCGATTCCGCGGCTGCCGCCCGTGACCAGCGCCACCTTGCCCGCGAGCTCCTTCATGACTGCCTCGTTTCTGTGTCGCCAGGTTTTTGTGTTGCCAGGGTTGCTTTGTGTCTGTGTTGCCGGAGTCCCGGCTATGACGGCGGGCAGCGCCCGGGCCCCGCCCGTCAGGTTCCCGCCGGCTGGTAGGACAGGACGACGACGCCTGTGGCGAGGGTCTTGGCCGCCACGAGGTTGAGGGGTGTCTTGCCGCCCGCCCGGAACAGCGGCGTCCCGCGGCCCACCAGGAGGGGGTGAACCGCAAGCCGGAGCTCATCGAGCAGATGGTGCTCCAGCAGCATCTGCCCGAGGGGACCGTGACCGTAGATGACGAGGTCCTGGCCGTCCTGCTGCTTGAGCTTGGTCACCTCAGCCGCGACGTCGCCCCGGATGATTTCCGAGTTGTTCCAGTCAGCTTTTTCCAGGGTCGAGGAGAAAACGTACTTGCGGATGCTGTTGACCTGGTCGGCGTAGTCGCCGGCCTGGCCGGGCCAAAGCGCCGCGAAGATCTCGTATGTCCGCCTCCCCATCAGCATCGCGTCGCTTGCCAGGAGCTGCTCCAGCGCCTGTTGCTGCGCCTCCTTGTCGAAGTAGCCGCCCGCCCACAGGTGCGGGGTGCCGATGACCCCGTCGAGCGAGACGAGGGTGGATTCGATGATCTTCCGCATTGCTGCCTCCCTGGTTAGCCGCTTCACGGTGCCGGCAGGGCCCGTTCTCCTGACGGGTCCTGCTGCCGTCCCGGTCACCAGCCCCGCTCCGGCCACATGGCCCGCGACCGCTGGCGCCAGCGAACGCCGGCCGGCGCTTACGAAGATGGAGACCGGCCGGCAACCGCAAAGGAACCGGCCGGGACGCGGAGCGCCGGGCACGGTCGCCGCCGGCTCTCCGCCAGCCGGCCTGATACCCGGTGTGGCCTCCCGCGGGCAAGGATGAGGTCCTGACCTGCCGTATCTGGCCCGGATCCCACGAAGGCAGCGATGATGCCCACGGCCGGCTCGCTGGCCCCTACGGCGCCGAGCCTGACGCCCGCTGCTACCGGATGACCGAAGCGATGTGACCCGAGCCCAGCCCGGACGACAGGCCCCGGCTGGCCAACGGCCCGGCCGGCCCGGACGTACCTCCGCTCGACCGATGCGACTACCCGCCTGCCAGACGTGCCTGCGGCGCGCATCGCTGAGGTCATGGACCTGCTCGCGGCCGGAATCAAACAGCGGCCACGATCGTGAGCGCACAGTCAGTCATCCCGATGGACCTGCCAGAACCGGTCAGCATGCCGCGCCCGGCGAACCAGGGCGCGGACCAGCAACCGCCTCCCTCAGCTCGCGCGAGCGCGCAGAATGCCCGGATCTGAACCCCAAGCGTGTTGATCCCCCCTAGACCCGGGAGCCGACCATAACGGCGGTTAGCGCTCGCGCTCTGGTTGCGATCCGTAACCGGATGAAGCTGCGAGCTGCTGCCTGGCGGCTGTGGCTGCCAGGCAGCAGCGTGACTCAGTTTCGCGGCTATCGCGCGGCACCTGCCAGATACGCGGCGACGATATAGGTCGCGTGCCGGTCCAGGCTGCCGCGGGCCCGGTCATACCGCATCGTGGTCCGCGGGTCCGCGTGCGAGGCGGCTTCCTGGACATCGCGCAGCGGCACCCCGGCGTCCAGTGCGGCGGTTATGAACGCATGCCGAAGCGTGTGCGGCGTGACGACTTTGGCAATCCCGGCGCGCCGGGCGGTCATGCGGACGATCCGCCCGGCGCCGTGCCGGTCCAGCCGCCGCCCATCCCTGGCCAG
>DAIOWL010000003.1:0-11791 GCA_036758545.1 Streptosporangiaceae bacterium
CTGACCAACGTCGTCGAAGCCGCCGAACGCTCCAACCCCTAGCCCCGCCGCCTACGGGCGCCCGAGCACGTGTACGGTCCAGCTGGCGTCGGTCCACAACGGGGCGTCGAGGCAGCAGCGGGCGTCGATGATCACCCGGCGCGCGACCACGGCGGCCAGCGCGGCGGGGTCGATGGCCCGGTAGTCGGACCACTCGGTCAGGTGCAGGACGAGGTCGGCGCCCTCGGCCGCCTCGAAGACCGACGGCGCGCAGCGCAGTTCGGGCCGCTTCCTGGCCGCGCCGGGCATGGCCACCGGATCGTGCACCGACACGACCGCTCCCTCGGCGGCCAGCTGGTCGCAGACGGCCAGGCTGGGGGAGTCCCGCACGTCGTCGCTGTCCGGCTTGAACGCGACGCCGAGCACGGCCACCCGGCATCCGGCCAGTGAGCCCCCGGCGGTCTGGCGGGCCAGCGTGACCACCCGCTCGCGGCGGCCGAGGTTGATCTCGTCCACCGTGGTCAGCAGGTTCTCCAGCGAGCTCACGCCCAGGTCCGCGGCTGTGGCGCGGAAGCCGCGGATGTCCTTGGGCAGGCAGCCGCCGCCGTATCCGAGCCCGGGCGACAGGAACCGCCGCCCGATCCTCGCGTCGTAGCCCAGTGCCTCGGCCAGCGGGATCACGTCGGCGCCCGCCTGCTCGCAGACCTCGGCCATGGCGTTGATGAAGGAGATCTTGGTGGCGAGGAACGCGTTCGCGGCCACCTTGACCAGTTCGGCCGTTTCCAGGTCCATCACCAGCAGCGGGGCCCCCGCCTCCAGCGGCCCGCGGTACACCTCGCGCAGCACCGCGGCCGCGCCGTCCGACGTCACGCCGAGCACGATGCGGTCGGGGGCCAGGCTGTCCTGGACCGCGAAGCCCTCCCGCAGGAACTCCGGATTCCAGGCCAGGCCGACGTCGTCGCCGGCCGGGGCGTTCGCGCGCATCCGGGTCATCACCTGCCGCGCCGTCCCGACCGGGACGGTCGACTTCCCCACGACCAGGCACGGCGCCGCCAGGTGAGGGGCGAGGGACTCGGCCGCGGCAAAGACCGCGCCGAGATCGGCCCGGCCCGACTCGCCCTCGGGCGTGCCCACGCACAGGAAGTGCACCTCGCCGAACGCGCCGACCTCGGCGAACGACATCGTGAACCGGAGCCGGCCCGCGTCCAGGTTCTTCCGCAGCAGCGGTTCGAGACCGGGCTCGAAGAACGGGGCCTCGCCGCCCGCGGCCATCGCGATCTTCTCCGCGTCGACGTCGATCGCGAGCACGTCGTGGCCGAGGTCGGCCAGGCAGACGGCGTGCGTGAGCCCGAGGTATCCGGTCCCGATGACGGTGACCCGAGGCAACTGACCCTCCTCCTCGTGGAATGCTCCCCTGGAGATTCTTACCCACCAGCGACTCTAGGCGCCGACGTCACGATGGCCGGCATGTTGCTAGTGAATGAAACGGTCGTGACCGGGTAGCCCTCAGGATTAGCCCGTACAAGCTACTGACTAGTAACATTGTGCCCGTGGACCCGGTGCCCGGGGTCGCCGTGCGGTTTGGCAGGCTGTATGCCAGCGAACAGGGAGGTCGGTGGAGCCGATGAACATCGTCGTGTTGGTCAAGCAGGTGCCAGATACCTGGGCCGAACGTAAGCTCAAGGACGCGGACGGCACGCTGGACCGCGCGTCGGTGGACGGGCTCATCAACGAGCTTGACGAGTATGCCATCGAGGAGGGCCTGCAGATCGCCGAGGCCCAGCGCGGGGCGGGCGCCGAGGCCGAGGTCACCATCTTGACCATGGGCCCGGAGAAGGCCGCCGAGTCCATCCGCAAGGCCCTGTCCATGGGCGCGGACAAGGCCGTGCACCTGCTGGACGACGGGCTGGCCGGCTCCGACGGCCTGTCGACCTCCTACGCGATAGCCAAGGTGCTCGAACAGACCGGTTTCGACCTCGTCATCTGCGGTTCGGAATCGACCGACGCCCGGATGGGCGTGATGGCCGCGATGCTAGCCGAGCGATTGGGCGTGCCGCAGGTCTCGCTGGCGTCCAAGGTCGAGATCAGCGGCTCGGATCTGAAGATCCGCCGGGTCTCAGAGGACGGGTACTTCGAGGTCGAGTCCACCCTGCCCGCGGTGATCAGCGTGGTCGAGAAGATCAACGAGCCGCGCTACCCGTCGTTCAAGGGCATCATGGCCGCGAAGAAGAAGCCGGTGCAGACGATGTCGCTGGCCGACGCGGGCATCGACCCGGCCCTGGTCGGGCTGGGCGGCGCGGCCACCGAGGTGGTCGATCACGCCCAGCGGCCGCCGCGCCAGGCCGGCACGGTCGTCAAGGACGAAGGGGACGGCGGCGTCAAGGTGGCCGAGTTCCTCGCCACGCAGAAGTTCATCTGAGCCAGGAAGGAAACAGAGCGACAGTGGCTGAGATCCTGGTGCTCGCGGAGCACGTCGGCGATGACGTCAAGAAGGTCACGCTCGAGCTGATCACGCTGGCCCGCCGGTTCGGCGAGCCGTCGGTCGTATGGACCGGGCCGGGTGCGGACGGCGGTCAGGCGCGCTGTGCCGAGTACGGCGCGGCCCGGATGTACGTGGCGGCCGATTCGGCCTTCGACGACTACGTCACCGCGCCGGCCGTCGAGCTGCTGGCCCAGCTGGTCCGGGAGAAGTCCCCGGCGCTGGTGCTGGTGGCCGGCACGGCCCAGGGCAAGGAGGTCGCGGGCCGGCTCGCGGTCAAGATCGACTCCGGGGTGCTCACCGACGCGGTGGACCTGCAGCCCGGTGACGACGGCCCGGTCGCCGAGCAGTCCATCTTCGGCGGCGCCACCATCGTCCACTCCCGGGTCAGGCGGGGCACGCCGATCGTGGCGATGCGGCCGAACGCGGTGGCCCCCGAGCCGGAGACGGGTGCGGCCGAGATCTCCCCGGTGTCGCTGGCCGGGGAGGCGACCGGGGCCAGGGTCACGAACCGGGTAGTGGCCGAACGGTCCGAGCGTCCCGATCTCACCGAGGCCTCGATCGTGGTCTCCGGGGGACGCGGCACCGGCGGGGCCGAGGGCTTCGGCATCATCGAGCAGCTCGCCGACGCGCTCGGCGCGGCCGTCGGCGCGTCGCGCGCCGTGACCGACGCCGGCTGGTATCCGCACCAGTTCCAGGTCGGCCAGACCGGCAAGACCGTCTCGCCCCAGCTCTACATGGCGATCGGCATCTCCGGCGCGATCCAGCACCGGGCCGGCATGCAGACCTCCAAGACGATCATCGCGGTGAACAAGGACCCCGAGGCGCCGATCTTCGAGCTGGCCGACTTCGGCGTGGTCGGCGATCTGTTCAAGGTCGTCCCGCAGCTCCTGGAGGAGATCGGCAAGCGGAAGTAGCCCGGAGTTCGCCCGTTACACCTGTTTCACCAGGTTCTTCCCGGCAGCTACGCTGGACGGAGCCATGACTTCGTACAGCACAGATCCGGTCTACCTGGATCACGCGGCGACCACGCCGATGCGTCCCGAGGCGATCGCCGCGATGGCCTCCGAACTCGGCCACCTGGGGAACCCGTCCTCCCTGCACGCCGCGGGCCGCCGCGCCCGGCGGGTGGTGGAGGAATCCCGGGAGCAGCTGGCCGAGGTGTTCGGCGCCCGGCCGAGCGAGGTCATCTTCACCAGCGGCGGGACCGAGGCGGACAACCTCGCCGTCAAGGGCCTGTACTGGGCACGCCACGACGGCGCCCGACGGCGCGTGCTGACCACCTCGGTCGAGCATCACGCCATCCTGGACTCGGTCCGGTGGCTGGAGGAGGCCCAGGGCGCCGAGGCGACCTGGCTGGCGGTCCGCGACGACGGCATGATCGTCCCCGGGGCGCTGCGCGCCGCGATCGCGCAGGCCCCCGAGCAGGTCGCCATGGTCAGCGTGATGTGGGCGAACAACGAGGTGGGCGCGGTCCAGCCGGTGGGTGAGCTGGCCGCGGTGGCGCACGAGTACGGCGTCCCGTTCCACACCGACGCGGTGCAGGCCGCGGCGCAGCTCCCGGTCGACTTCGCCGCCAGCGGCGCGGACGCGCTGACCGTGTCCGGTCACAAGCTCGGCGGCCCGGTCGGCGTCGGGGCGCTGATCCTGACCCGCGGTGCGGCGCCGGTGCCGGTGCTGCACGGCGGCGGTCAGGAGCGGGACATCCGCTCCGGCACCCTGGACACCCCCGCGATCCGGGCGTTCGCGGTGGCGGCCGAGGCGTGCGCCAGGCAGCGCGCCGAGGAGGCCGAACGGCTGGCCGCTCTGCGCGACGACCTGGTGCGTCAGGTGCTGGCCGCCGTGCCCGACGCGGTGCTCAACGGCCCGCCGCCGGGACCGGGCCGGCTGCCGGGCAACGCGCACTTCTCCTTCCCCGGCTGCGAGGGCGACGCCCTGCTCATGCTGCTCGACGCGAACGGCATCGCCTGCTCCACCGGTTCGGCCTGCACCGCGGGCGTGGCCGAACCCAGCCACGTGCTGCTGGCCATGGGCGCCGACGACTCGCGCGCCCGCGGCTCGCTCCGCTTCTCCCTCGGCCACACCTCCACCAAGCGCGACGTCGACGCCCTCGGCCTGGTCATCCGCGAGGTAGTAGACCGCGCCCGCCGCGCCGCCACCCGCTGACCTCGCCCGGTGCGCACCGCGCACCGCCGGGGGTATTTTGACGGTGAGGACGGGGGACGGATCGGGCGGAGGCTGATGTGATCGTGCTGGGCGCGCTGGCGGCCGGGGGCGCCCGCGCGCACGGGGTCACGCTGAGCGTGGCGACGATCGTCATCGTCGTGCTGATCGTGATCGCGGCCGCTCCGCTGATCAGGCACCGCCGGGCTACGGCGGGCGCGGGGCGGCCATCGCGCGCGCGGACGCCGGCCAAGATCAAGCGCAGCGACTACTACTGGCAATCCCGCAATCTGGCCCACCTGGCCCCGGAGGAGAGGATCTCCCGGGGTCTGCCCTCGGTGCATCGCGAAGAAGACTGGGAATAGCTCAAGGGCCCGCACACCCTATCTGCCGGCGCGTGCGGCGGCAGTGGTGTCGCGCGGCGCGTAGCCTTGGTGGGCGATGAGCGGTCTGAAGGTGCTCGCGGCGATGTCAGGCGGAGTGGACTCCGCCACGGCCGCGGCTCGTGCGGTGGACGCGGGTCACGAGGTGACCGGCGTCCATCTGGCGTTGTCCCGTAATCCGTCGTCCTACCGGACCGGAGCCCGCGGCTGCTGCACGCTGGAGGACGCCCGGGACGCCCGGCGGGCCGCCGACGTCATCGGGATCCCGTTCTACGTCTGGGACATGGCCGAACGATTCCATCGCGACGTAGTAGAGGATTTCGTCGCCGAGTACGCCGCGGGCCGCACCCCGAACCCGTGCCTGCGCTGCAACGAGAAGATCAAGTTCGCGGCGGTGCTCGACAAGGCGCTGGCCCTCGGTTTCGACGCGGTATGCACCGGCCACTACGCGCGGATCCGCGACGGAATCCTGCACCGGGCCGCGGATCCCGGCAAGGACCAGTCCTACGTGCTGGCCGTGCTCACCTCCGAGCAGATCAGCCACGCCATGTTCCCGCTCGGCGACACCCCCAAGGCGCAGGTCCGGGCCGAGGCGGCCCGGCGCGGGCTCGCGGTTGCGGACAAGCCGGACAGCCACGACGTCTGCTTCATCGCCGACGGCGACACCAGGAGCTTCCTGGCCGGCCAGCTGGGCCAGGCGCCCGGCCAGATCGTCGATCAGTCCGGCACCGTGCTCGGCGAGCACGACGGTGCCTATGCCTTCACCGTCGGCCAGCGCCGCGGCCTGCGCATGGGCACCCCCGCCGACGACGGCAAGCCCCGCTACGTCCTCGACATCGAGCCGGTGACCAGGACGGTCACCGTAGGCCCCGCCGAAGGCCTCGACGTCACCGAGATCGCCGCCACGCGGCCCGTCTGGACCGGCTGCCCGCCGCCAGCGGAGCCGCGCGACTGCCTGGTCCAGCTCCGCGCCCACGGCGAGGTCCACCCCGGCACGGCCCGGCTGGATGGCGACGTGGTCCGCATTCGGCTGCGCAAGCCGGCCCGCGGCGTGGCCAGGGGCCAGGCCGCCGTCCTCTACGAGGGTGACACCGTGCTGGGCAGCGGGACCATCAGCGCCGCTGAGCGACCGGCCGCACTAACGAGTTCTCCCTGAACAGCCTGGTGTAGTCGGACCGGGACCGGTCTACCTCGCGCTCGAACAGTGCCTGGGACGGGTAGTCGGTGAGTTCCCGCGGATCCCGGCCCGGGCAGCGGACGAAGTCCTGTCCTTGGTAGTAGGCGTGCAGGTCGGTATTGGTCGTCCACACATCGACGCGGATGAGCGCGGCGCCATGCTCTCGTCCGGCTACGTCGGCCGCCCAGTCCAGGAGCGCGGCGCCGAGCTCGCGGCCCGCGTACCGCCTGCTGACGATCACCCGCCGGACATACAGCGCCGGCTCGTGGCGTCTGCGGGCCGGCCAGACCGGCTGTTCGTTCAGGTCGAGTGGCTCTTCGGTGTCGACGGTGATCGTCGCGGCCGCGGTCACGCCGTCCCAGACGATCCAGGTCTTGCCTTTGATCAGGTCATTTAGTATGCGCTCGCGGTGGCCGACCCGATCGGGCCAGGGTTTCTCCCACTGATCGGTGTCCTTGCTCGTCCGCAGCCATTCAGCCGCCCCGCGAACGAGTCCGTTTACGTCGTCAAAGTCCCCCGGCGCAGCAAGGCGTAGGGCAAACGGGTACCTTCCCACCGATACATAGTCACCCTTATCCGGCGTATGCGGTACCACCGGAAGCGCAGGAAATCACCGCCCCGATCGCAGCCGCATCGCGCAAACCGGGCTTCAGGACCCGTTGGCCTGGCTAAATACCGCCCGGGCCGGACAGGGAGCCGAACCGGGACTTTGGCGTTTCCAGACCTCGGCAGGGTGAATTCTTTGCCGAATGAAACTAAACGGACTTTACCCAGGCGACCTCCTAATGCTCTGTCTTCCCGGGAGTCGTATTCCATGACTTCTGTCCCGTATGTATCGTTAATGATGTCTTACCTCGGGAGAATCGGTCATTTGTCCCGAATGTCGGCGGACTCGGGCAGATCTGGAGGCAGGGTCCCGCCCTGACGGGTCGCCGCTGGACCGTCGGCGCCACGGATCAGGCGGCGCCGACGGCCTAACGAGCGACCCGGCCGCCCCAAAGTTACGGGCGGAACCGGATCTGTTTTCAGCATCGGAGCATTAGAGCCCTGCGATGCCCCCGCCCCAGGGGTCGTAGTGCTCATACCGGTACTGATTGGAGGGACGTGCGTGCAACTTAGCCATCGCACTTTCCTCCTTTCTCACCCATTACGGGTGCGAGTGCTGATTTGGCAAACTGGTAATGCTGGGGAATTTGGCGTAATGGCCTAACGTGGGGTTCTCCACGTGCGGATACATAACACCATTCCCGGCCGGCGCCGGGGCGCTGGCCGGGAGTCTGTTAGCGGCTACGGCCTCATGCTCTCCCGGACGTCAGAGCTGGCTAGGCCTCGCCTCGATACAACAAATATTCAAAGGTCCTGGGGCGGCTGACGGGGAGGTCATCCTCGCCAGCCGCCGCGTACGGAAAGGGTCTCGGCGGCGCGGCTGTGGCGCCGCCTATGCCCGGTCGTCCGGGGGCTCGTCTTCTGGTACGTCTCCTACGTTGACAATGAACTGATTCCGGTCGGTGGGGAAAATGCTCACGGTGAGGCGCATCGGCGTGCCGGTCTGGTCGAAGCCCGTCTCGAAGATCTCGCAGACCTGCACCCGGCCGTCCTGCGGCAAGTTGAAGAAGTACGCCTCGGTCGTATCCGGCGCCCGCATCAGCATCCGGCTGCGGTAGCCGACCTGCCGGAGGCCGAGGGTGTCCACCAGGTACTGCACGGTACCGCCCGGGATGTCGCTCGCCTCGATGAGCTTGTCGGCTTTGAGCACGAAGCCCATCGGGTAAAAGGACGTCTGCAGCGACCAGGGGGTCCCGTCGATAAAGCGCTTCTGGTGACGGCTGACAACCTGCGAACCCGCTGCCACCTGAAGCTGGGCGGCGACCAGGTCGCCGGCCTTCTGGATCTCGACCTGGGGATCGCTGACGGTCAGTTTCCGTTGCCCAGCCGGCTGAGACCGGTCGATCTCGCCGTAGCCGTCCGCGCTGGGCGCGACGACCTTGTTGCCCCCGGGCCGCTTCGGGTCGGCGGTCAGGGTGGTGACGAACGGGTCGATCTTCTGCACGACGAAAGTGCCCTGGCCCGGCTTCGTCTCCACCAGGCCGAGCGTGGTAAGCCACTTGATCGCGTCCCGGACCGTGTTCCGCGAGGCTCCGTATTGGTCCCGTAGCTCGAGTTCGGTCCGCAGCTGCTGGCCGGGCCTGATCGCTCCCGACTCGATCTGCTCGCGCAGATCCTCGGCGATCTGCCGGTACATCGGACTACCCATCGGCCCTCCTCTCCGCTCGACCTTCCTCTGGTTGGGGTGATCCTACCTGTCCGGACCGCCCATGCCATCCGACCGAGCAGAATATTTGGCATTGATGGGTTTATACCCCGCCCAACGTTGGTAACACCTGGAAGAGATACCAGAGGTTGGGATGGCTCGGATGGCAGGGTGCATAGGATCTATCCTAGCAGTCCGACTGCTTGGTTGCACCAGGACCTCCCCAATGGGCCTAGCCAGTGGAACAGTCAGGCTCAACGGGACTTACCTGACCAGACGTACAGATCGTGGACAGACGGGGACGCCGTGGCCCGCGAGCACTAGGCCGGCGAGCACGCGCCGGACCAGGTCGCACCGAGTTGGACCCCGCGGATGTAACGCGGGACGAAAGTGCTGGAGGCCATCATGGCCGGTTTCGTAGTCGTAGTAGCAGCCGCTCTCTTCCTGGCCGTCCTGCTGGGACTGGGCGTCGTGGCGTTCGCGGTCCGCCGCGAGGACCGCCGGTTCACGCTGGTGGGCGACGCACCCGACATACTGTCCCGCAGCGCCCGGCGGCTGAACGGCGTGGGCCGCAGGGACCTGGACCCGGAGTTCATCCGGCCCATGGGCGAGCTCGTCCATTAGGGCGATCGCAACCCACTGACCAGCATCTTTACCCGGTGATGCGACGAGCGTTACCGGTCTGGCGGGCCCACGGCGCCCCGGCTCTCCGCGCGCCCCTCGCCCGTATCGCGGCCGGGAAACATCCGGCCAGGCCGGGGCCCGGCCGGGGGCCCGGCGAGGCCGGGCCCCGCACCTGCGACTGCGAACATCGGATGCCGGCCCACGCGGATGCCAGGGGTGCCTGGCTCCCGCATCGGACGGCCTGCCCCGGGCCGGGCGCGAAGCCCGGCTGGCCGGGGACCGGGGACCCGAGACCGCAGGGTCGCGTTGGCGCCCGTTCCGCCCGTCGGTTCACATCCATGCCAGCCATCCCAATCACTGGGCTGGCTAGGTCTGGTGGAATCATCCTCGCTATCGGAATGTGAGCCATCTGAGATGGTTTCGAGGCCTTGAGGGTCGGGTATTCAGCTCACATGTACCAAATGTTGGGATCGCCAGGACGATCTGTAAGAGCCTGGCCATTCGACTGCTTGGTCATAGAAGTACAGGTCATACCACCCCTACTGGACCGATGGTTCGCCTCAGCCCAGTAGACCGGATGGTGAGCGCAGCGTACGGGACGATGACGACCCTCGCGCACTGACTCCGGAGTCTCTCCGGGGCCGCACAGACAGTAGGGCCCGGCGGTTCCCGCACCGTCGGCAGGTTCTGGGGAGGCTGCAATGAGCGGCAGCGCAGCATCGGTAGCGTACTTGATCCTGGCCGTCTTCTTCGGAGGTTTCACGCTCGGCGTGGTGGCCACGGTGGCGGTGGCCGTCCGGAGGGAGGATCGCCTGTTCTCCCTCTCCCACGCAGCCCCCGGGCCGGCCGCGCGTGGGGCTCGGCTCCTGACCCGCTACGGCGGCACGGGCTCGTACTTCCTGCCGCGAGACCGGCGGTAGCCATGAACGACTCGGTGATCGCCATCGTGAGCGCGTTCTTCATCATCGGGATCTCGGTCGGGGTCATCGCCGTCATCGCCCTGTCGGTCATCCGGCGCCGCCGCGCGGACGGGCGCGGCGGCGGCCCGCATGATCCAGACGGCCTGCCGGAGTACGATCCCGCGCCGCCGGAGCCCGGCTGGCAGGACTCCGGGGATGAGGGTCAGCCCAGCTGGCCCGGCGACTCCGACACCGATTTCCGCGGCAGGTAGGGCCGCCCTGGGGGAGGGAAAGCTACCTCGCGTCCCGGGCAGGGGCCGGGGCGCGAGGTAGCACCCGGCGCACGCTGATCGCGCCGTTGTCACCTGGCCGTCCTAAGCTCGACATGTGCCCAATGACCATGATGAGCCCCGTTTCCCCTGGCCGGCCGGAAGCGCGACCGGGATCGGCTCGATGCCCGGGACCGATCCGGCCGAGGCGATGCGCGTCGTCGCCGGTGAGCTCCCCGATTTCCCCCACCTGCCCGAGCTGCCGGACCGCGGGCCCGGTGCCGACCTCACCGGCCGCACCGCCGCGCTGCTGGTCGAGATCCCGGTCGAGGTCACGCCGCGCGGCTGGCGGCTGGCCGAACGCCCCGGCCGTGACCTGGCCCGGGCCAGGACCATGCTCTCCTCCGACCTAGACGTCATGGAGGAGGTCCTCGACGGCTTCCGCGGGCCGCTCAAGATCCAGCTGTGCGGGCCGTGGACGCTGGCCGCCACACTGGAGCTGCCGCGCACGCTCAACGTGGCCATCGCCGATCCCGGTGCCGTGGCCGACCTGACCACCTCGCTGGCCGAGGGGGCCGCCGCCCACGTGGCCGAGGTGGCCAAGCGCGTGCCCGGCGCCCGGCTCGTCGTCCAGCTCGACGAGCCGGCCCTGTCCGCTGTGGCCGGGGGCGAGGTGCCGACGGCGAGCGGGCTGTCGCGGATCGCCCCGGTCGAGGCCGACACGCTGCGGGAGCGGCTGGCCCAGGTGATCGCCAGCACCGGGAAGTACACGGTGGTGCACAGCTGCTCGACGGCCGTGCCGTTCGGGATTATCAGGGCGGCGGGGGCCAGTGCCCTGTCCTTCGACCTCAGCCAGCTACGGCGAGGGGAAGAGGACGCGGTGGCCGAGGCCGCGGAGGCCGGCCTGGGGCTGCTGACGGGGGTCATGCCAGCCGTGCCCGAGGCTACGGTTCCGGCCAGCCCGGGGCTAGCCGGCCCCACCGGAACCGTAGCCCCGGGTGACGGAAGCGCCGAGGCCAGGCAGGCGGCCGAACGGGTCATCAGGCTGTGGCGGCGGCTGGGTCTGCCACTGGAAACGTGCCCGGAGCAGGCCGTGATCACGCCGGCCTGCGGGCTGGCCGGCGCTTCCCCCGCTCAGGCGCGCGCCGCGTTGACGCGCTGCCGCGAGGCGGGGAGCATGCTGGCTGAGCTGATCGAGGAGACGGGGGAAGAGCCCAGATGAGCGAGAACGAGACGAGCGGGGACGTCCAGGAGGCTCCGGCGGAGGCCAGACGGCGGCACGCGGACCTCAGCCTGGAGATCACCGAGGCCGATCACCGGTACTACATCCTGGATTCGCCCACGATCTCGGACATCGACTACGACACCAAGATGCGCGAGCTGCGCGCGCTCGAGGAGCAGTACCCGGACCTGCGCACGCCGGACTCGCCGACCCAGACCGTGCACGGGGCGATATCCACGCTGTTCACGCCGGTCGAGCACCTGGAGCGGCTGCTCAGCCTGGACAACGTGTTCACCGACGAGGACCTGGGCGGCTGGGCCGACCGGGCGACCAGGCTCGGCGGAA
>DAIOWL010000003.1:11891-13504 GCA_036758545.1 Streptosporangiaceae bacterium
ACCATAACCTCCATCCCGGCCCGGCTCTCCGGCACCGGGCATCCGGCCGTGCTCGAGGTCAGGGGCGAGGTGTTCATGCCGGTCGAGGCGTTCGGCAAGCTGAACGAGTCGCTGCTGGACGCGGGCAAGGCCGCGTTCGCCA
Source organism: Streptosporangiaceae bacterium (assembly GCA_036758545.1). Classification (GTDB taxonomy): domain Bacteria; phylum Actinomycetota; class Actinomycetes; order Streptosporangiales; family Streptosporangiaceae; genus Palsa-504. Next base: position 12,034 of record DAIOWL010000003.1, read on the forward strand.
ACCCGCGCAACTCCGCGGCCGGGTCGCTGCGGCAGAAGGACCCGCGGATCACCGCGTCCCGGGCGCTCGACGCCATCGTGCACGGCATCGGCCGGGTCGAGGGTTCCTCCGGCGAGGAAGGCATCAGCGGTGAAGCGGCCGGCCCGGGCGAGGAAGGGCACCTGGAGGGCGCGCCGGACACCCAGTCGGGCTGGTACGAGCGGCTGCGCGGCTGGGGCCTGCCGGTCAGCAACCTGTACAAGGTCGTCCCGGACATGGACGGGGTGCGCGAGTACATCGCCTACTACGCCGAGCACCGGCACGATCCCCCGTACGAGATCGACGGCGTGGTGGTCAAGGTCGACCAGATCGCGCTGCAGCGCCAGCTCGGCTCGACCAGCCGGGCGCCCCGGTGGGCGATCGCCTTCAAGTACCCGCCGGAAGAGGTCACCACCCGGCTGCTCGACATCCAGGTCAACGTCGGCCGCACCGGCCGGGTCACCCCGTTCGCCGTGATGGAGCCGGTCAAGGTGAGCGGGTCGACGGTGGACCGCGCTACCTTGCACAACGCGGACGAGGTCAAGCGCAAGGGCGTCCTCATCGGCGACATGGTGATCCTGCGCAAGGCCGGCGACGTCATCCCCGAGGTCCTCGGGCCCGTCGCCGACCTGCGCACCGGCGACGAGCGCGAGTTCGGCTTCCCGACCGTCTGCCCGTCCTGCGGCACCACGCTGGCCAAGGAGGAGGACGAGGTCGACTGGCGCTGCCCGAACACCCGGTCCTGCCCGGCCCAGCTCCGCGAGCGGCTCTTCCACCTGGCCGGCCGGGGCGCCTTTGACATCGAGGTGCTCGGCTGGGAGGCGGTCGCCGCCTTGCTCGACTGCGGCCTGGTCGCCGACGAGGGCGACGTGTTCGCGCTGACCGCGGACAAACTCGAGACCTGCCCGTTCTTCATGGTCAAGCAGGGCACGCTGAGCGCCAACGCCACCCGGCTGCTGGCCAACCTGACCGAGGCCCGCACCAGGCCGCTGTGGCGCATCCTGGTCGCGCTGTCCATCCGGCACGTCGGCCCGACGGCGGCGCGCGCGCTGGCCAGCGAGTTCGGCTCGCTGGACGCCATCGAAGACGCCAGCGTGGACGCGCTGGCCGCGGTGGACGGGGTCGGGCCGACGATCGCGGCGTCGCTGCGCGAGTGGTTCCTCGTCGACTGGCACCGGGCGATCATCGCCAAGTGGCGAGACGCCGGGGTGCGGCTCGAGGACCCGGACTGGGACCCGAACCGGGCGGCGGCCCGGCTGCTGGCCGGGGTGTCCGTGGTCATCACGGGGACGCTGGACGGGATGAGCCGGGACGAGGCGGGCGAGGCGGTCCGCCAGGCCGGCGGCAAGGTGACGTCCTCGGTGTCCAAGAAGACCAGCTTCGTGGTCGCGGGCGAGAGCGCCGGCTCCAAGTACGACAAGGCGGTCGAGCTCGGCGTGCCCATCCTGGACGA
>DAIOWL010000003.1:13604-24639 GCA_036758545.1 Streptosporangiaceae bacterium
GCGCCGGCTCCAAGTACGACAAGGCGGTCGAGCTCGGCGTGCCCATCCTGGACGAAGCCGCCTTCGGTGTCCTCCTCGCCCAGGGCCCGGACGCGGTTACCCCCGGCCAGTAGTCGGTTTGACTGCAGTCTCGGGCGTTATAGCACCCGAAACTGCAGTCAAAGGCCAGTCAGTGTCCGTCAGGCTGGCTGGGTGAACCGGGCGCTCGGCTCGCCGGCCAGGCGTCCGGGCGGGAGCGTCCGGCCGCACAGAACGAGCAGCAGGTCGGCCGCCGTGCCCGTCAGCGGCACGCCGGAGCCGAGCGTCCAGTCCATGTCCTGCGCCCGCAGTTCGATCCCGTCCAGGTCGACGCCGAAGAACTTCACCGACCTGTCGGTCAGGCTGGCCGGCAAGACCAGCCGCAGCCGGTCTTCCGGCACGGGCCTGTCCAGCCCGAGCGGCACCGTGATATCCCGGCCGTGGATGAGGTCATGGGCCAGTGCCCCGGTGTACCCGCCGCCGGGCGGCTTCCACGGATGCCCGGTGTTGGACCGGACCGCCCCGGTCAGGTCCGCGGGCGACATCGCGGCCGCGTCGCGCCGCGCCACCCGGTCGGCCATCTCGTTGAACCGGCCGCGCGACTTCGCCAGCTCGAGCGCGAACCGGCGGCCCGACAAACGGAACGGCATCGTGATGTGCGCCACGACCTCACGTACCCGCCAGCCCGCGCAGAGCGTCGGCTCGTCCCAGCTCGGCGCGGGCAGGCCGGCCAGGACCTCGGCTAGTTCGGCGCGCTGGGCGGCGATCATGTCCCTGATGGTGTCCATCGCTGTCACATCTCCTCGTGCAGAAAGGGTCTACGTGCCAGCGACGACTGGGCCGTTGCTGAAATGGACGTTTCAGCCGGAACCAGTTTCGGCCAGGCGGCGGCTGAGGTAGCGCCGCTCGGCGTCGGTGCTGGCCAGTCCGATGGCCTCGCGGTAGCAGGCCGCCGCGTCGTCCCGGCGGCCCTGGCGGCGGAACATGTCGGCCTTGGTGGCGGGCAGCAGGTGGTAGCCGGTCAGCGTGCCCGACGCTTCCAGCGTGGCGATCAGCGCCAGCCCGGCCTCCGGACCGTCGGCCATGCCCACCGCGACCGCCCGGTTCAGCTCCACCACCGGCGTCGGCAGGAACCGCGCGAGCTGTCCGTAGAGGCGGGCGATCTGGTCCCAGTCGGTGTCCGCCGCGCGGGCGGCGGTGACGTGGCAGGCGGCGATGGCCGCCTGCACCTGGTAGGGACCGGGCCGTCCCCGCCGTAGCGCCGCCTCGAGCAGTGGGACGCCCTCGCTGATCTCGGCAGCGTCCCACGTGCTGCGATCCTGGTCTTCCAGGGTGACGATCTCGCCGTCGGCGTCCAGCCGAGCGGCCCGGCGCGCGTCGTGCATCAGCATCAGCGCCAGCAGCCCCGCTGCCTCCGGTTCGTCCGGCATCAGCCGGTCCAGCACGCGGGCCAGCCTGATCGCCTCCGCCGACAATCCCTGCCGGATCAGGTCCGCGCCGGCCGTGGCCGAGTACCCCTCGTTGAAGAGCAGGTAGAGCACGCCGAGCACGCCCGGTACGCGCTCGGGCAGCAGGTGGGCCGGTGGCACCCGGTAGGGAATCCCGGCGTTGGCGATCTTCTGCTTGGCCCGGACCAGGCGCTTGGCCATGGTCGCCTCGCTGGACAGGAACGCCCGGGCGATCTCCGCGGTGGTCAGCCCGGCCAGCGTGCGCAGGGTCAGGGCGACCCGGGCCTCGAGCGACAGCGCCGGATGGCAGCAGGTGAAGATCAGCCGCAGCCGGTCGTCGGGTACGCCGCTGTGGTCGGACTCGTAGGCCGGCGATGGCTCCGGGTCGACCGACAGGGCGGCGACCTCCCGGAGCTTGGCCGCCCCGACCGCCCGGCGGCGCAGCACGTCGATCGCGCGGTTGCGGGCCGCCGTGGTCAGCCACGCCCCCGGCCGCCGCGGAACGCCGTCGGCGGGCCACCGCTGCAGGGCCATGGCGAAGGCATCCTGGGCGCACTCCTCGGCCAGGTCCCAGTCGCCGGTCACCCGGATCAGCGTGGCCACGACCCGGCCCCACTCCTCCCGGAACGCCGCGTCGACCGCTGCCTTGACGACCGTAACGTCAGCGGTCATAGCGGCGGCCACAGCTCCCTTACCTCGATGGTCCCGTAGGTGGCGGCCGGGTGCTCGGCGGCCACCGCGACCGCCTCGTCCAGGTCCGCCGCCTCGATCAGGCAGAACCCGCCGACCTGCTCCTTGGTCTCGGCGAACGGGCCGTCGGAGAGCATCAGCTGGCGGCGGCGGATCCGGACGGCCTTGCCCTCGGCCGGCGGCCGCAGCCCGCCACCGCCCTGGAGCACGCCACGTTCGGCCATCCGCTCGCTCCACCCGAAGCAGCCTTCGTCCGCGTGCGCGGCGGCGCTCTCGTCCCCCCGGATCAGCAGCAGGTATCGCATCACTCCTCCTTACCGCATAACTACGACGAACAGCCGGACCAGCAATCACCGCTCGCGGGGTTATTGCTTACAGCCTGCTCCCGCAACCGCTCTGCCCTACCCCCGAACCCACCCTAGGATGCATGCATGCCCATTACCCGTGACGAGGTCGCGCACCTGGCGCGGCTATCCAGGATCGCGCTCAGCGACGCCGAACTCGACCATCTGGCGCCCCAGCTGGATCAGATCATCACGGCCGTCGCGCAGGTCCAGGAGGTCGCCGCCGAGGGCATCCCGCCGACGTCGCACGCGACCGGCCTGACCAACGTGTTCCGCGACGACGAGCCGACCCCGTGCCTGACCCCGGCGGAAGCCCTCGATCAGGCGCCGGCCGTCGAGCAGCAGCGGTTCAAGGTCCCGCGGATCCTGGGGGAGGTGTAGACGCCATGGAACTCACCCGCATGACCGCGGCCGAGCTGTCCGCCGCGCTAGCCAGCCGAGAGGTCTCCGCGACCGAGGTCACCCAGGCCCACCTGGACCGGATCGCCGCCGTCGACGACCGCGTGCACGCGTTCCTGCACGTCGCCGCCGACAGCGCGCTGGAGCAGGCGCGAGACATCGACGCACGGCGCCACCACGGCGAGAACCTGAGCCCGCTGGCCGGCGTCCCGGTCGCGGTCAAGGACGTGTTCGCCACCAAGGGCCTGCCGACCACCTGCGGCTCTCGCATCCTCGAGGGCTGGCACCCGCCCTACGACGCCACGATCACGCAGCGGCTCAGGCAGGCCGGCGCGATCATCCTCGGCAAGACCAACATGGACGAGTTCGCCATGGGCTCGTCCACCGAGAACTCCGCCTACGGCACCAGCCGCAACCCGTGGGACCTGGACAAGATCCCGGGCGGCTCGTCCGGCGGCTCGTCCGCCGCGGTGGCCGCCTACGAGGCGCCGCTGGCCATCGGCACCGACACCGGCGGCTCGATCCGCCAGCCCGCCGCGGTCTGCGGCATCGTCGGCACCAAGCCCACCTACGGCGGCTCCTCCCGGTACGGCGTGGTCGCGTTCGCCAGCAGCCTGGACACGCCGGGACCGTTCGGCCGGACCGTGCTCGACGCCGCCCTGCTGCACGAGGCGATGTCCGGGCACGACCCGATGGACTCCACCTCGATCGACGCGCCGGTGCCGCCGGTGGTGGCCGCGGCCCGCGAGGCGGACGTGAACGGCATGCGGATCGGCGTGGTCGCCGAGCTCGGCGGCGAGGGCTACCAGCCCGGCGTGCTGGCCAGGTTCGCTGAATCGGTCGAGCTGCTCGAGTCGCTCGGCGCCAAGGTCACCGAGGTGTCCTGCCCGCACTTCAGGTACGCGCTGCCCGCCTACTACCTGATCGCGCCCAGCGAGGCCTCGTCCAACCTGGCCAGGTTCGATGCCATGCGGTACGGCCTGCGGGTAGGCGACGACGGCACCAGGGACGCCGAGGAGGTCATGGCGCTGACCCGGGAGCAGGGCTTCGGCGCCGAGGTCAAGCGGCGCATCATCCTCGGCGCCTACGCGCTGTCCAGCGGCTACTACGACGCCTACTACGGCAAGGCGCAGCAGGTCCGCACGCTGATCATCAGGGACTTCGACGCGGCCTTCGGCCAGGTCGACGTGCTGGTCTCGCCGGCCACGCCGACCACGGCGTTCCGCATCGGCGAGCGGGTCGACGACCCGATGGCGATGTACCTGGCCGACCTGGCCACGATCCCGTCCGACCTGGCCGGCAACGCCGCCATCTCGGTCCCGTGCGGGCTGGCCGACGAGGACGGCCTGCCGGTCGGGCTGCAGGTGATGGCGCCCGCGATGGCCGACGACCGGCTCTACCGGGTCGCTGCCGCGGCGGAAGCCGCGTTCACGCGACGCTGGGGCCATCCGCTGCTCGCCGAGGCGAAGGGGCTGTAGAACCATGACGGAGACGCTGATTCCGTTTGCCGAGGCGATCGAGCGCTACGAGCCGGTGATCGGCCTGGAGACCCACGTGGAGCTGGGCACCAGGACCAAGATGTTCTGCGGCTGCATCACCACCTTCGGCGCCGAACCCAACAGCCAGACCTGCCCGGTCTGCCTCGGCCTGCCCGGCTCGCTGCCGGTCGTGAACCGGACCGCGATCGAGTACACGATCCGCATCGGTTTGGCCCTGAACTGCACCATCGCGGAATGGTGCCGGTTCGCCCGGAAGAACTACTTCTACCCGGACATGCCGAAGAACTTCCAGATCTCGCAGTACGACGAGCCGCTGTGCACGGACGGGTACCTGGACGTGGAGGTGAACGGCAAGACGGTGCGGGTCGGCATCGAGCGGGTCCACCTGGAGGAGGACACCGGCAAGTCGCTGCACGTGGGCGGGGCCACCGGGCGGATCCACGGGGCCGAGTACTCGCTGGTCGACTACAACCGGGCGGGCATCCCGCTGGTCGAGATCGTGACCAGGCCGGTCACCGGCACCGGCGAGGACGCGCCCGTCGCGGCCCGGCTGTACGTCACCGAGCTGCGCGACCTGCTCCGCTCCCTGGGCGTCTCCGACGTGCGGATGGAGGAGGGCTCGCTGCGCTGCGACGTGAACACCTCGCTGGCCCCGCCCGGCGCTCCCTGGGGCACCCGCACCGAGACCAAGAACGTCAACTCGCTGCGGTCGGTGGAGCGCGCCGTGCAGTTCGAGATCGGGCGGCAGGCCGCGGTATTGGACGCGGGCGGCCGGGTCATCCAGGAGACCAGGCACCTCCACGAGGACACCGGGACCACCACCTCGGGCCGGTCCAAGGAAGAGGCCCAGGACTACCGGTACTTCCCCGAGCCCGACCTGGTGCCGGTCGCCCCGCCGCGGGACTGGGTGGAGCAGATCCGCGCGTCCCTGCCCGAGGCGCCGGCCAAGGTCCGCGCCCGGCTGCGGACCGAATGGAACGTGTCCGCCCTGGAGATGGACGCCATCGTCAACGCCGGCGCGCTCGACCTCGTCGCTCAGACGATCGCGGCCGGCGCGTCGGCGGCCGACGCCGGCAAGTGGTGGCTGGGCGAGCTGTCCCGGCACGCCCACGAGGCCGGCGTCGAACTGTCCGCACTCGCGATCACTCCCGCGCAGGTCGCCCGCGTCGCCGCGCTGGTCTCGGCGGGGACGCTCAACGACAAGCTGGCCCGGCAGGTCATCGACGCCGTGCTCGCCCGCGAGGGCGACCCCGACGAGATCGTCAAGGCCCGCGGCCTGGCCGTGGTCAGCGACGAGGGCGCGCTCACCGCCGCCGTCGACGAGGCCATCGCGGCCAACCCGGAGGTGGCGGCCAGGATCCGCGACGGCAGGGTGGCCGCGGCCGGCGTCCTGGTCGGCGCGGTCATGAAGGCCACCCGCGGCCAGGCCGACGCCGCCCGCGTCCGCGAGCTGATCCTCCAGCGCCTGAGTGGCTAGGGAAGCGCCGAGCGGCGCCAGGCGCCGGGGCCGGGGGACAGCGGGCGACGGAGCTGACGTGACCGGTCGGACCAGGCATTTTGGACCGAACGGGCCGGGCCGGGGGTCTCGGCGTCGGCCGATCGCGCCAGCAGCACGGCGACCAGCGCGGCGATTTCTTCTGCCGTCGCGTCACCGCGTACCACCCGGAGCAGCGGCAGGCCGGGCGGCTGATCGTCGTCGGGAGTGCGTGTCATCCCGGCCCGTTCGGTCCCAAGGATTTCAGCCGCGGGATTTGCCGATGCTGATGCCGAACTCGCGGTGCACCCGCTCCCAGAACGCGTCCCGCAGCCATTCGCGGGCCTCCTGGTAGGGCCGCAGCGACAGGCCGAGTTCCTTCTCGGCGTCGACCAGCAGTTCCTTGTCGATGACCGGCGGCAGGATCGGGCCGGGCAGCAGGTCGCGGATGTTGTCCCGGCCGCGGGTCAGGATCCACTTCTGCGCCACGTGCTCGCCGGCCTCCTCGACTCGGCCCCGGTCGGGGCCGAGGCGGGGCATCGGGCCGGTGTCCCTGATGGCCGGGAAGCTCCCGGTGTCCCTGATGGCGGGGAAGCCGCCGGTCCGCGTCACGGACCTCGTGTGCCGCTCGCCGAACAGCTGGGACGGCGTCGGCGCCGTCGGCGAGGGCCCGAGCACCGGGTCGGACCTCGGGTCCACGGCGGTCGGGTTCTTGGCGAAGTAGGGGCGCAGGAACGCGCCCTCGAGCACGTCGACCGTGTCCGATTCCCAGACCAGGCGCTCGGCCTGGTTGGTGCCGTACGGCGGCTCGATGCCCCACAGGTGGACCCGGACCCCGAAGGCCTGGGCCGCCTCGACCGCGGGCACCATGTCCTCGTCGCCGGCGATGAGCACGGAATCGGTGATGGCCCGGTGCCGGGCCAGCGCCTCCATGTCGGCCCGGATCTGGGCGTCCACGCCCTTCTGCTGGCCGCGCGCGTTCAGGTTGCCGAGCCGGAGCTTGACCCAGGGCATCTGGGCGATGACCCGCTGGTCGATGGTCGGCACCCGGTCACGGGCGGCGTCGTACCAGTAGACGCGGAGCAGTTCGCCGCGGATCAGCTCGTCGGCGTGCTTGGTGACCACCTGGATCAGCGGGACCGCGTCGACCCGGAAATCCCGCCGTGAACTCGAGCCGAACAGCAGTTCCCCCGCCGCGGCATAGATATAGCCGACGTCCACCATGACCGCGTAGCGGGCCAGGATCGGAAGGGGGGCAGCGAATTCGGTCATCACCTCAGACTCTAAGGCAGTCAGCTGGGTGCGCGTGCCAGTTGTGCCACTTTGGCCGACAGTATGGATCGATGTGGATACGCATGGTTAGCAATTCCTTTATGCAATTGCGTTAAAGCGGAATGTTGCCGTGTTTCTTGGGCGGCAGCGTTTGCCGCTTAGTCCGCAGGGCGCGCAGCGCGCGGGTGACCGCGAGCCTGGTCTCGGCCGGGCGTATGACCGCGTCGACGTAGCCGCGCTCGGCCGCGTGGTACGGGTTGGCCAGGGTGTCCTCGTACTCGGTGATCCGCTGGGCACGCAGCGCGTCGGGATCGCCGGCGGCGGTGAGCTCGCGGCGGTACAGGATGTTCACCGCCCCCTGCGCGCCCATCACCGCGATCTGCGCGGTGGGCCAGGCCAGGTTGACGTCGCCGCCCAGGTGCTTGGAGCCCATCACGTCGTAGGCGCCGCCGTACGCCTTCCTGGTGATCACCGTCACCTTCGGCACGGTGGCCTCGGCGTAGGCGTAGATGAGCTTGGCGCCGCGGCGGATGATCCCGCGCCACTCCTGGCTCACGCCGGGCAGGAAGCCCGGCACGTCGACGAAGGTCAGGATCGGGATGCTGAACGCGTCGCAGGTCCGGACGAACCGGGCCGCCTTCTCCGAGGCGTCGATGTCGAGGCAGCCGGCCAGGTGCATCGGCTGATTGGCCACCACGCCGACGGACGCGCCCTCCACCCGGCCGAAGCCGACCACGATGTTCGGCGCGAACCCGGCGTGCACCTCGAGGAACTCGCCGTCGTCGAGCACGTGGGTGATGACCTCGTGCATGTCGTACGGCTGGTTCGGCGAGTCCGGGATGAGCGTGTCGAGCTCGGCGTCGGTCCCGTCGGGCTCGCTGGTGTCCCTGGTGTCGGCCGCCTCCAGCCTGGGCGGCTCGTCCAGGTTGTTGGAGGGCAGGTAGGACAGCAGCTCGCGAGCGAAGTCGATGCAGTCCTGCTCGCTGTCGGCCTGGTAGTGCGCGACGCCGGACTTGACGCCGTGCGCCTGCGCCCCGCCGAGCTCCTCGAAGGTCACGTCCTCGCCGGTTACCGTCTTGATTACGTCGGGGCCGGTGATGAACATGTGGCTGGTGCCCTCCACCATGAGGGTGAAGTCGGTGATGGCCGGCGAGTACACCGCGCCGCCCGCGCACGGCCCCATGATCAGCGAGATCTGCGGTACGACGCCGGAGGCCATCACGTTGCGGTAGAAGATCTCGGCGAACAGGCCGAGCGCGACCACGCCCTCCTGGATGCGGGCGCCGCCGCCGTCGTTGATCCCGATGATCGGGCAGCCGGTCTTCAGCGCGTGATCCATGATCTTGACGATCTTCTCGCCGTAGACCTCGCCGAGCGACCCGCCGAACACGGTGAAGTCCTGACTGAACACGCAGACCGGACGGCCGTCCACGGTGCCGTACCCGGTGACCACGCCGTCCCCGTACGGCCGGGTGGCCTCGATGCCGAAGTCGTGCGCCCGGTGCCTGGCCAGCTCGTCGAACTCGGTGAACGAGCCCGGGTCGAGCAGCATGGCGATCCGCTCCCGGGCGGTCTTCTTGCCCCGGTCGTGCTGCTTGGCCACCGCCTGCTCCGAGCCGGCGTGCACGGCCTCGTGCCGCCGTCGCTCCAGGTCGGCGAGCTTGCCCGCGGTGGTGTGCGGATCGGGGCCGGGTCCGGTTTCGGCGGCTTGCGTACTCATGGGGATCAGGCTAGCGGGCCATCCGCGTAGGCCGATTACGCTCTAGCCGTGAACAGAGCTATGGAGAGGACCCGCGATCGAGACCGGGCTGCCCTCCCCGAGCCGATGCGCCGCGATGTCCGGCTGCTCGGCGACATCCTCGGTGAGATCATCCGCGACTCCGGCGGCCCCGCGCTGCTGGCCGACGTAGAGCGGCTCCGGCACGCGGTGATCGACGCGCGCCACGGCGACCGCGACGCCGGCGACGAGATCGCCACGCTGGTCGCGTCCTGGAGCCTGGAGCAGGCCGAGCAGGTGGCCCGGGCCTTCGCCGTCTACTTCCACCTGGCCAACCTGGCCGAGGAGCACCAGCGCATCCGCAACCTGAGGGAACGCGACACCGGCCAGGAGCCGGTGCGGGAATCGCTGGCCGCCGCCGTGGCCGAGATCAGCCACGACGCCGGGCCGGAGCACCTGCGCGAGCTGCTCGCGTCGCTGCGGGTGCACCTGGTGCTCACCGCTCACCCCACCGAGGCGCGACGGCGCGCGGTGGTGGCCGCGCTGCGCCGGATCAGCGGGCTGCTCGACGTGCTGGACGACCAGCGCGCCGCGGCGGCCGACCACGCGGAGGCGCGCCGCGAGCTGCACGAGCAGATCGACCTGCTGTGGCGGACGTCGCAGCTGCGGGTCAAGGCGATGGACCCCATCGACGAGGTCCGCACGGTGATGACCGCGTTCGACGAGACGCTGTTCCAGGTCGTCCCCGCCGTGTACCGGGAACTGGACCGCGCCGTGGCCGAGACCGCAGGCCCGGGGTCGCCGGCGCCGGCCTTCCTGCGCTTCGGCAGCTGGGTGGGTGCCGACCGGGACGGCAACCCGTTCGTGACCGCGCAGGTCACCCGCGAGACCGCGACGATCCAGGCCGATCACGTGCTGCGCGCGCTGGAGAACGCCACCACCCGGATCGGCCGGGCGCTGACCCTGCACGCGGCCACGACGCCGCCCTCGGCCGGGCTGCGCCGGGCGCTCGCCGCGGCGCACGCCGCGCACCCGGAACTGCTGGCCGAGATCGAGGCGCGCTCGCCGCAGGAGCCGTACCGGACCTACCTGCTCTTCGCGGCGCAGCGGATCAGCGCTACCCGGGTCCGGCACGCCGACCTGGCCTACCCCGGGCCCGCCGAGTTCCTCGCCGACCTGCGCACGGTCCAGGAGTCGCTGACCGCGGCCGGGGCCGTCCAGCAGGCCCGCGGCGAGCTGCAGCACCTCATCTGGCAGGCGGAGACGTTCGGCTTCCACCTGGCTGGCCTGGAGGTCAGGCAGCACAGCGAGGTGCACGCACGGGCACTGGCCGAACTCCGCCCGGCCGGCTTGCCCGGCTCCGAGTACGGCGCCGCGCCGCTGTCCGCGCCGACCGAGGAGGTGCTGGCCACGTTCCGCGCGGTGGCCTGGGTGCAGGACCGGTACGGCGTGGACGCGTGCCGCCGCTACGTGGTCAGCTTCACCCGCTCGGCCGCCGACATCGCCGCCGTGCACGAACTGGCCCGCTACGCCACGGCCGGCGGCCGGCCCCCCGTGCTCGACGTGGTGCCGCTGTTCGAGAGCGCGGCTGACCTGGCCAACGCGCCCGACGTGCTGACCGGGATGCTCGCGCTGCCCGAGGTCGCGGAGCGGCTGGCGGCCAGCGGCGGGGAGCTCGAGGCCATGCTCGGCTACTCCGACTCGGCCAAGGAGCTCGGCCCGGCCAGCGCCACCCTGCGCTTGTTCGACACCCAGGCCAGGCTGGCCGCCTGGGCCGCGGCCAACGACATCCGGCTGACCCTGTTCCACGGCCGCGGCGGCGCCCTCGGCCGGGGCGGCGGCCCGGCCGGCCGGGCCGTGCTGGCCCAGGCGCCCGGCTCGGTCAACGGATCGTTCAAGGTCACCGAGCAGGGCGAGGTCATCTTCGCCCGGTACGGCCAGCCGGCCATCGCCAAGCGGCACCTGGAGCAGGTGGGCTCGGCCGTGCTGCTCGCCTCGTCCGCCCGGATCGCCGAACGGACCGCCGCCGCCGCGCGGACCTACTCCGACGTCGCCGCCCGGATCGACGCCGCCGCCTGCGCCGCGTTCCGCCGCCTGGTCGAGGCGGACGGCTTCGCCGACTGGTTCGCCCGGATCAGCCCGCTGGGCGAGATCGGCGGCCTGCGCATCGGCTC
>DAIOWL010000003.1:24739-27047 GCA_036758545.1 Streptosporangiaceae bacterium
CTGCGCGCGATCCCCTGGGTCTTCGCCTGGTCGCAGACCCGGATGAACCTGCCCGGGTGGTTCGGCCTGGGCAGCGGCCTGGCCGCCGTCGCCGACGCCGAAGGCCCCGACGTCCTGCGCCGCGCGTACCGCGACTGGCCGCTGTTCGGCGTGCTGCTGGAGAACGCGGAGATGAGCCTGGCCAAGACGGACCGGCTGATCGGGGCGCGCTACCTGGCCCTGGGCGGCCGCGAGGACCTGACCGAGATGGTGCTCGCCGAGTACGACCGCACCCGCCGCCTCGTGCTCACCGTGACCGGCCACGACCGCCTGCTGGCCAACCGGCACGTGCTGTCCCGCGCCGTCTCGCTCCGCGACCCCTACGTGGACGCCCTGTCCTACCTCCAGCTCCGCGCCCTGGCCGCCCTCCGCGACACCGACCCCCAGGACGACGAGCGCGAGCGCCTGGAGCGCCTGCTCCTGCTCACCGTCAACGGCGTAGCCGCCGGCCTCCAGAACACCGGCTGACCCGCGCCCCGCTCCGCCCCTTCAAATCACCCACCAAGCCCGAATCACAAACGCCCCGCAAGCACCATCATGCACGCCATTCGAACACTAGAAGCCAGATTGACCGCGGTGCTCGCGGCTGCGAATTAGCGTGGAGGATCCGGCCTCAACGGAGGATCCGGTACCGCCTGGGGTACCAAGATCTCCGCGCAGGCCCTATCCTCCACGCTATTTCGACGGCGTGACGTGCCGCACTTCACGTGTACACCACAGGTCACACGAACATCGCCAGCACGACGATTCGCACACCAGCGCGACTACCCTAGTTTTCCTGTGGTGAATTCGGGCTTGCGGGTGAGTTTGGGGGACTATGGTGCACAAAAAACACCCCGGGAGCCCAAATCCACCCGGGCCTTTTAAGTGGCGACGAACTCCACAGCGCACTTGAGCATCACAGGTCATACTGGCATCACGCGCAACGCATAGCGGCCGTCCCGCACCGCGGATCATGCTCCCGCACCGGAGCCGCGTCGCCGCACCGGAGCCGCGTTCCCGGTCAGCCGCGCTCAGTCGGCGATGCGGATGCGCAGGCGGCGGAAGCCCTTGCCCTTGCTCTCGATCTTGACGACCTCGATCCGGCCGACCTGGCGGGTGGACGCGACGTGGGTCCCGCCGTCCGCCTGCTGGTCCAGGCCCACGATGTCGATGATCCGGACCTCCTTGACCTCGGGCGGCACCAGGTTGGTCGCGGTGCGGATGATGTCGGGCAGCGCGAACGCCTCGTCCCGCGGCAGCACCCGCACGTCGATGCGCCGGTCGGCGCCCACCTCGGTATTGCACGCCGCCTCGACGGCCTCGCGAAAGCCCGGCGGCACCTCCGGCAGGTTGAAGTCCATCCGCGCGGTCAGCGGTTCCATGTTGCCGCCGGTCACCAGCGCGCCGAAGTCGCGGAACACCACGCCGCACAGCACGTGCAGCCCGGAGTGGGTGCGCATCAGCGCGGTCCGCCGGTCGTCCTCCAGAGCACCTCGCACCGACGTGCCCACGGCCGGCAACGGGTCGCCCTCGGCCGGGATCAGGTACAGGTCGTCACCCTTGCGCGCGCCCACGATCTGAGTCTGCACGCCGCCCCAGAGCAGCACCCCGTGATCGGGCGGCTGGCCGCCGCCGCCCGGGTAGAAGGCCGAACGGTCCAGCACGATGCCCTCGGAATCGGCCGCGAGCACGGTGGCGTCCCACTCGCGCAGGGTCTGATCGTCCAGTTCGAGCCGGTGCGTGCGCCATTGCGTGTCGTCCATGGCACGGAAGCCTAGTCCGCGGAGGCAACCTCGGCCGCCGAGGCATCGGAGGCATCCGACGCAGCAGGCGCAGAAGGTGCAGAAGGCGCATCAGACGCTGGCTTGCGGACAAACGTCAGGCCGAGGGCCAGGCAGGCGAACGGGACCGCGGAGATCGCATACCGGTAGTCGAGTTCGTGCGCCGCGATCGGCAGCACCAGGTTGATGACGGCGACGCCCCAGGCCAGGGCGGCCAGCCGTCCCGGTCCGCGCCACCGTCTGATGAGCTGGACCAGCCCGCCCGCCATCACCAGGAAGAAGACCCAGCCGGGGAACCAGACGGGCTCCTGGTACAGGAACATGAAGTACGCCCACGGCTGCACCACGTGCGTGTTGGAGCGGGCGTGCGCGTACCGGTTCTCCCAGTACCGCATGTATGCGGCCTCGGGGTTGACGTGCGGGGCCACGGTGAACTGCATGGCCAGGTAGTCCTGCGACCGGTCGGTGGTGAAGAAGGTCTCCAGCACCTCCTTGCCCACGGTCCC
>DAIOWL010000004.1:0-8800 GCA_036758545.1 Streptosporangiaceae bacterium
ACGAGCGCCACGCCCTCGGCGATCTTCGCCTGGTCCCAGCGGCTCCGGTCCTGTTCGTCCAGCGGGATCAGCTCCCCGGCCGGGCCGGTGCGGGCCGGCCGCCGGGCGTCGGTGAGCAGCATCAGCGCGAGCAGCCCGGCGACCTCCCCGTCGCCGGGCAGCAGCCGGCGGACGATCCGGGTGAGCCGGATCGCCTCGGCCGACAGGTCCGCCCGGAACAGCCCGGGCCCGGAGGTGGCGGCGTATCCCTCGGTGAAGATCAGGTACAGGACATGCAAGACCACCGTGAGCCGTTGCTCGCGCTCCGGCCCGTTCGGCATCCTGAACGGGACCCCGCTGTCCGCGACCTGCACCTTGGCCCGGGAGATCCGCCGGGTCATGGTCGCCTCGGGAACCAGGAAGGCCCGGGCGACCTCCGCGGTGGTCAGACCGCCGACCGCGCGCAGGGTCAGCGCGATCTGCGAGGCGGGCGACAGCGCGGGGTGGCAGCACAGGAACAGAAGGATGAGCGTGTCGTCCGAGCCGGCGGCCGCGACGTCGGCCGCCGGGGCCAGCCATTCCCCCGGCGGGATCCGCCGCGCGGCCGCCTCCTCGCGGGCGCGACGCGACTGCTCGCTGCGCAGCAGGTCGGTCAGCCGGCGGGAGGCGACCGTGATCAGCCAGCCGCGCGGGTTACCGGGGAGACCTTCGGCGGGCCACTGGGTGGCGGCCGCCAGCAGCGCCTCCTGCACCGCGTCCTCGGCGGTGTCGAAGTGCCCGTACCGCCGCACCAGCGCGCCGAGGACCTGCGGCGCCAGCTGGCGGAGCAGGTCCTCGGCCTCGCCGTAACCCACGGTCAGGGCTCCAGGTCGGCCCGGGACTCGGCGACCGGCCGGACGTCCACGTACGCCCGCTCGCGAACGTGGTCCGGACCTGGGCAGTTCGACAACCGGGCGGCGATCTCGGTGGCCCGGTCGAAGCTGGCGCAGTCCACGAGCCAGTAGCCCGCCAGGACCTCCTCGGTCTCGGCGTAGGGGCCGTCGGTCACCACCGGGGCGCCCTCCCGCAGCCGGATCCTGCGGGTGTGCACCGGTGCGGTCAGGCCCTGCGCGTCGACTAGTTCCCCGGATTCGGTCAGGTCCTGGCCGAACGACTCCATGAACGCGCCCATCGCCGCGAAGTCGGCCGCGGACCAGGCGGGCTCCCCGGGTCCGGCGTTGCCCGCCATCGCGTCGTAATCCTGCTGGGACCCGTACATCAAGATCAGGTACTTCACGGTTCCTCCTGTCCGCAGGGATGCCCTGCTATTTGACCACCCGATAACGGAGGCGCCTGCTGGCGCCCTCAGCGGAGACGTCGGAGCCGCGAACCCCTGCCGGACACACCCGCGCTGGTGATAAAAGGTGGGCATGGGTTCATACGAGACCACCATCGACACGCTTGCCGACGAGCTGGCCCGGATCGAGGCGACCTTCCGCGGCCTGACCGAGCCCGAATGGGCCGCGTCCACACGGCTGGTTCCGGTAGATCCGGAGCTGCCGCACTGGACCGTGTTCGAGCTGGCCGGCCACTTCGACATATCGATCGGCCTGACCCGGATGCTGATCGACGGCCTCGGCGAGGAGCGGCCCGCGCGCGACCGGACCAGCTTCTTCATCAACCCGCGCTCGGAGACCGGACCCGTTGTCTACGGGTACGCCTACACCATGGTCGAGGGCAAGACGCCCGCGGACATGCCGCAGGTCCTGGCCGAGACGTTCGGCAAGACCATCGAGGAGGCCCGCTCGGTGCCGGCCAGCGCCGTCGGGCCGGGGTACTTCGCGCCCATGCAGGTGGACGAGTTCGTGGCCAGCCGGGTCGTCGAGGCCGTGGTCCACGGGCTGGACCTCACCCAGGCGCTGGGCCGGGACCCGATCGGCACGCCGCAGGGGATCGCGCTGACCGCGTCGATCCTGGACGACCTGCTGGCCCGGCGCACCGTGGGCCGCCGTCCCGCCGACCTGGCCGACGACCTGGCCTGGGTGCTGGCCGCCTCGGGCCGCGAGGAGCACCCGGACAACCGGCTGCCGCTGATCGGGTAACGATTTCCTGGCGGCCCGGTAGCCGAGCAGCGCCGCCAGCGCGAGCGCGCTACGGGGAGCGTAGGCCATCCGCCACAGCCCGCCGTGCGCGGCGCCGTAGGCCTCGTCCTGCCAGGGATGCCCGCCCGCCGGCGGCCCGGCGTGCAGGTCGTGGACGAGCAGAGCGGCCATGAGCGCCTTGGTCGTGGCGGGCTCGAATACCTCGACGCCGAACCGCCCGGCGCCCGCGTACGCGGCCGCCAGCACCCGGTTCCTGGTGACCGACCTGGTGCGGGTGGGCGGGGCGACGTTCATCGACACGGCCGCGCCCCCGTCGCGAGCGATGGTGGCGCGCCACCGCTGCAGCCGCTTGGCCAGCGCGTAATTCGGCCCCTGCTGGGCGACCAGGCTGTCACAGATGCCGGGATCGGACCCGGGCGGATAGGCCGGGCGCAGCAGCCGACGGCCGGACAGCGACTGCAGCAGCCCGCGGCCGAGCCTGTTCGCCGCTGGCCTTTCCGCGTAGGCGCGGACCGACTGGGCGACGGCGTCGGGCGGCACGGCGAACACGTCGGTGGGCGTGGCCAGGAACGCGAGCGCCAGGTCGCGGCGCTCGGCCTGCAGGCGCACGGTCAGCGCGTCGACGGCGCTGGCCACGCGGACGTTGGCCGCGCCATCGGCGTAGACGTAGTTGCCGAGCACCATCGGCCCGTCGAGGCCGGCCAGCCAGTCGGCGACCGCCGGGATGCCGCCGGCCAGATCGAAGCCTGCTCGCTGGGTCAGGTCCTCGCCGGAATCGACGCCGGCCTGGCCCGGTTTGGCGTCGGCGACCGGGACGAGCAGGGTTCCGCCGCTGCGCTTCGCCGTCTCCAGCACCCGGTCCCAGATGGCCGGGCGGGGCAGGTCGATACCGATCACGCGCGCACCCCAGCTCAGCAGCACCGGCAGCGGGCCGACCTCGGCGCCCGCCCCGAGCACCACGACCGTGCGGCCGGGCAGGGCGAGCCAGCCGGGCGACGCGGCGACGGTCCGGACCGCGTCGGCGCAGGACGACTCGATGATGCCCGCGGCAACCCACGCGTCCAGCTGGCGCAGCAGGGCGTCGCCACTCAGCCGCTCACCGCGATACGGCACCGCCAGCTCGCGCTCGGCCGTCCCGCCGCCTGTCACCTCGACCGCGGTCAGCTCGTGCCGGGCCGACGCCGACAGCAGGGCGCCGAGGCCGGTCTCCGGCTCGCCGTGCCTGACCACCCGCATCCGCCCGTGCAGCGATGCCAGCCCGTCCCTGGCCACGGACATCGCGGCTTGCCTCGAGGCCAGCCCAGCCTCGATCAGCGCGCGGAAGTGCCCCAGGTAGCCGGCCCGCCAGTTGGCTTCCTGGCTCGCCGCCTGCGCCGCGTCCGGGTCAACCCGGCGCAGCGCGTCGGCGACCACCGCCCGGCCCAGCGCCGAGGTGCTCCTGCGCCCGTCCGCCGCGGCGGGGAAGGTAACCCCGGCCTGCTCGCCGCCGCCCGTCGTTCCTGCGATCACGAGACAATCATGACGTGCCGACTATGCTCCGTGCGATGTCGTGGTGTGTATGTGACAACGGGAGGACAACACCATGAAGTACCTGATGCTGATCTACGGAAACCAGGAGAAGTGGGCGTCGATCCCGGCCGACCAGTGGCCGGAGGTCATCGCCAGGCAGGACGCGTTCAACCGCAAGTACCGGGCGACCGGCGAGCTCATCGGCGCCTACGGGCTGGCCGACGAGATCCAGGCCCGGCTGATCCGGCGGGAAGACGGCCAGCCGGCCGTGACCGACGGGCCCTACCTGGAAACCAAAGAGTACATCGCCAGCTTCTACCTGCTCGACTGCGAGAGCGAAGAGCGCGCGCACCAGATCGCGGCGGACATGCCCTTCGCCGACGTCGATCCGGTCGAGGTCTGGCCGATCCTGCACGAGGCCAAGCCGGACCTTTGACCAGACCCGTGACCACGAGCCGGAGCGAGGTCGAGGGCCTGCTCCGGGAGCTCGCGCCGCAGGTCCTCACCGCGCTGGTGCGCCGGAACGGGCAGTTCCACCTGTGCGAGGACGCCAGCCAGGAAGCCCTGCTCGCGGCCGCGCAGCAGTGGCCGTCCGGCGGGCTCCCCGACAACCCGCGCGGGTGGCTGATCACGGTCGCGTCGCGGCGGCTGACGGACCAGGTACGCAGCGAGCAGTCGCGACGGGCCCGCGAGGAACAGGTCGCGGTGGCCACCCCGCCGTCCGAACTGCTCGGTCCCCCGGCCGACGCCGAACACGCCGACCGGGACGACTCGCTGGCCCTGCTGTTCGGCTGCTGCCATCCGGACCTGTCCGCACCCAGCCAGATCGCGCTGACGCTGCGCGCGGTCGGCGGCCTGTCCACGGCGCAGATCGCCGCGGCGTTCGGGGTCCCGGAGGCGACGATGGCGCAGCGGATCAGCCGGGCCAAGCAGACCATCGCCGGCGCCGGGTTCGACTTCAGCCTGCCCCCAGGGGTGGAGCGGACCGAACGACTGCGCGCCGTGCTGCACGTCCTGTACCTCGTCTTCAACGAGGGGTACACGGCCAGCGAGGGTGACACGCTGACCGTGCCCGCGCTGTCGCAGGAGGCCATCCGGCTCACCCGCTGGCTGCACCGGCTGCTGCCGGACGACGGTGAGGTAGCCGGCCTGCTGGCGCTGATGCTGCTAACCGACGCGCGGCGCACGGCCCGGACCCGGCCCGACGGGTCCCTGGTACCGCTGGCCGAGCAGGACCGGAGCCGCTGGGACCAGGCGAAGATCGCCGAGGGCGTAGCGCTCGTCACCGGGGCGCTGCCGCGCGGTGAGGTCGGTCCCTACCAGCTGCAGGCGGCCATCGCCGCCGTCCACGACGAGGCCACGACGATGGCCGACACCGACTGGCCGCAGATCCTCGGGCTCTACGACCTGCTGGAGCTCGCCGCGCCGAACCCGTTCACGGCCCTCAACCGCGCGGTGGCCGTGGCCATGGTGCGCGGGCCCGCGGCCGGGCTCGAGGTCATCGCGGCGCTCGAGGCGGACAAGCGGATGGCCCGGCACCACCGCCTGATCGCGGCCCGGGCATACCTGCGCGAGCTGGCCGGCGACACCGCCGCGGCCGCGGCCGACTACCTCGACGCGGCACGCCGCGCGACCAGTCTCCCCGAGCGCCGCTACCTGGCCCTACAGGCATCGCGGCTGGCGCCGTCCGGCTGAACGGGGCTACCGCTTCTTGGCGCGCTTGGCGGCTGTCTTCTCCGTGCTGGCGTTCCCGGTGGTGAGCGATCCGTCTGGGGCCTCCAGGTGGGCGCGGACGAACCAGTGGAATTCTTCCAGCTGACCGGACTGCCCGATGAGCATGTCCTGGGTGACCAGGTCGAGTTCCTCGGTGCTGTCGATCGCGCGGCGGTGCGCCTCGATGATCCCGGCGTAGACGACGTCCAGTGCGCCGAGATGCTCCAGCGTGCCGGCCCGGCCGATGGAGTAGTCGTCCCAGTCGCGCTGGGCGACCAGCGCGCCCGGCGTGCCGACCGGCGACGCGCCGAGAGCCGCGATCCGCTCCGCGGTCTCGTCGACCATCGCGCGGACCGCGTCGACCTGCGGGTCCAGCATGGTGTGCACGGCGATGAAGTTCGGCCCGGTCACGTTCCAGTGCACATGCTTGAGGGTCAGCGCCAGGTCGCTGAGGGAGTTCAGCCGGTCCTGCAGCAGCTTGACGACCCGCTCGGCGCTGTCGGTCTTGAGCCCGGGCACGGTGTAGGTCACCATGTCTTCCCCCTTCGTGTCGGTTGAAGCGGCTCATCTACCAGCACCGGGCGGTTCTAACCATCGGGGACGCGAAGCTATACCGTGAGCTGAGATCGAGACCGGGAGCGGGCAGCTGATGGGTATCCTCACCGACGACATGAAGCGGCTGATCGACGAGCAGAAGCTCGCGTTCCACGCCACCGTCTGCCCCGATGGATCGCCGAACCTCTCGCCCAAGGGGTCGACCCGGGTCTGGGATGACGACCACCTGTTCTTCGCCGACATCTGCTCGCCGCAGACGACCGCGAACATCCGGGCCGGGTCGCTCGTCGAGGTCAACGTGGTCGACCCGTTCGTGCGCAAGGGCTACCGCTTCAAGGGCCAGGCGGAAATCCACGAGCGCGGGTCGGCCGCGTTCTCCGAGGGCGTCGAGCGGATGCGGGCGGACGGATCGAAATTGACCGAACGGGCCGAGGCGATCGTCGTCATCGAAGTGCGGTACGCCGCACCGCTGGTATCGCCCGCCTATGACGACGGAGCCACCACGGAAGCGGAGATGCTCGAAACCCAGCGCGCGCGGTTCTCCCGACTCCACGCCCGCGGGTAGGCCGGATGGAACTGCTGCGCACACCGCGCCTGCTGCTCCGGCGCTGGGAGGAATCAGATCTCCCCGCCTTCTACGACCTCTACTCGCAGGACGACGTCATGCGCTGGCTGGGCTCGCACCCGCGCCGTACCCTGGCGACCCTGGACGAGGCGCGCGAGCGGCTAGACCGATGGCACGCCCGGGAACGAGACCTCGACCCGCCGCTTGGCCTGTGGGCCATTGTCCCGCTGGTACCCGGCACGCCGTCACCACCGCCAGTCGGCACCGTCCCGCTCTTGCCCCTGTCCGACGCCGACGGCCCTACCGGCCTGACCGAGGTCGGCTGGCACCTGCACCCGCAGCACCAGGGGCAGGGCTTTGCCACCGAAGCAGCCGGCGCGCTCCTCGCAGCGGCGGCCACGGCGCGGATCGGCGAGGTGCTTGCCCTGACCGATCTGGACAACGTGCGCTCCCAGGCCGTCGCCACTCGCCTGGGCATGACCGACGAGGGCATGACCGACCGCTGGTTCGGGCTGACCTCCCGCCAGTTCCGCAAGACCCTCACCGCCGGTGGGCAGAGAGCGCCACTGTCAGGTCTCTAGCTGCCGGCGCAGCAGGCAGAATTCATTGCCCTCAGGATCGGCGAGAACGTGCCAACCCTCGTCTCCGCGCTGACCGACGTCCGCGGGCCGGGCTCCGGCCGCCAGCAGCCGCGCAAGCTCCGCGTCCTGGTCGCAGCCAACCGGGCTGACGTCGAAGTGCAGCCGGAGCAAGCCGGGCGTGGGCGCGGCATGGGCCTGGAACACGATCGTGGGCTGCAGGCCGCCGAAGCCAGTACCGACCGGTCCGATCTCGATGCTGTCGGCGTCCCGGGTGAACTCGGCGTAACCGAGGACCTCGCACCAGAATGCCGCCAGCCGCGACGGATCGCGGCAGTTGAGGACCAGTTCGCTTATCCTGCACGCCATGTCGTTAGCCTAGGCGGCTCACAGTGCCCTCTCCAGGCTGATGACCTGATCAGCGGCCCGGACACGGAGGTCTTCGAGAAGGTCTGCCTGCCGCCGCGCCCGGGCGATGAGCTCGTCCAGCCGGGCGGGTTCGAGCCGCTGGTCGGTATCTGCGAGAACCCGCAGCGTACGCCAGCCCGCGGCCTTGCCCTCCACGCCGAGCCGCAGCAATTCCAGCTCCTCCAGGCGGCTGAGCGGTGACCTGGTGAAGAGGCGGCCGTTGAACTTCAGCCGCCCGGCCTTCTCGCCGATCCAGCCGGCGTAGACCTTGTAGGTCCGGACCGGGACGCCGAGCGTGGCCATGATGTCCAGGAGCGCGACGCGATCCTGCGCCACCTCGGCCGCGAAACCGCGGAGGACGGCATGGTCCTCGCGGTCCTGAGCCGATCCGGCGGCCCGGCGGGCCAGTTCGGCGCCTGCTGTGGCCCCCGCGAGATGATCGTTGAGATAGATGCCGAGCACGTTCGGCCCGGTTCGCCAGGTGCTCACTGCGCTACCTGCTCTCGTCATGCTCTCTCCGTTCCTGACACGTGGTTTTCGTTCCTGACACGTGGTTTTCGCCGGCCTCAGGCATCCTGGCCGTGCCCTTTGCCATTCGCCTTCCCGTGGCCAGGGCCGGGCCCAGGGACAGGGCCTTGGTCAGGACCTTTTCTGTGCCCAGGGCCGGGACCGGGACCGGCCGGATCGGCCACCGCGACGGCCGGCCCGACGTCCGGGTTAGAGGAGGCTGGCCGCCGCTTGGCCACCGATCTGGCCGCGTGCGGCTGGCCGGGACGTGCGGCAGGCCCTCGGGTGGACGGGGCGGTGGCGGAGCCGCGGGCGGGCGGGGCGGTGGCGTCACCGCCTCCGCTGCCGCCGCCGTGCGACGACGACACCGGGGCCGGGGCGGCGACCGGACGCGGGGTGGACGCGAATCCGATGACGCTGGCCAGCACGATGACCACGACGGCGGTCACCGCGACGCAGGCGTAGGCGAGGATCGTGCGGCGCTGGAACCGGCTCGCGGCGGGCGGTTGTTCCGGCCACATCTGGAGGGCGGCCACCCCGACGCCGTCGCGCAGCAGGCCCGCCCACACCGCGACCTCGGCGGCGTCGTTCGGACGGCGGTCGGGATCCTTCGCGGCCAGCCGCATCACCAGAGCGGCCACGCCGACGCCGACCGACGGAGGCAGCGGCGGCGGCGGGCGATCCCGGTGGGCCAGCGCCACCTCCAGGGGCGTGCCCCGGAACGCCGGAGCGGCGGCCAGGCACTCGTAAGCCAGCATGCCCAGGGAGTACAGGTCGCTGGCCGGGGTGGCCCGCTCCCCCATCGCCCGTTCGGGTGCCAGGTAACCGGGCGTGCCGATCAGCTCCCCGCTGGCTGTGAGCGGCGCCGAGCCGATCGTGTGCGCGATGCCGAAATCGGTGATCTT
>DAIOWL010000004.1:8900-26206 GCA_036758545.1 Streptosporangiaceae bacterium
CGGGTGCAGCAGCTTGACCGCCACCGGCCTGGTCAGGACGGTATCGGTCGCGCGCCACACCTCCCCGTACCCGCCGTAGCCGATCTGATCATCAAGTACGTAACGTCCGCCGAGGACCGTTCCAGCCTGGGCCATCAGCGCCCGTTACCCTGGGCGGCGGACTTTAACCACCGGTGCTGCTGGCATGATCGTGGCATGACGGTCGTGAGGATCAACGCGATTACCGTGCCCGCCGACAGCGGCGACGAGCTCGCCCACAGGTTCGCGGCACGAGCCGGCGCGGTGGACAACCAGGACGGCTTCGAGGGCTTCGAGCTGCTCAAGCCGACCGACGAGCGGACCACATGGCTGGTGGTGACGCGCTGGAGGGACGAGGCGGCCTTTCAGGCGTGGGTGAGCTCTCCGGCGTTCGCTCACGGGCACCGGTCAGCGGCCGAACGCGCGGGCGGCGAGGCGCCTCACCCGGTCGGCATCGGCAGCGAGCTGTGGTCATACGAGGTGGCCGGCGGATCATCGCAGTGAGACCCGGATGACCGATCCCGGCCAGGCCGCGAGCGTATGGACGGACCGGTCCTTCCTGCGCGACGTCCAGTACAAGACCAACGTCAACCTGGCCGCGCGGCAGTCCATCTACACGTACCAGGAGCCGCCGGTAGATCTGGCCCGCGGGATACTCAGCCAGGCCGGGCTGAGCGGCCATGAGGTCGTCGCCGACATCGGCTGCGGCAACGGCCTCTACCTAGCCGAACTAGCCCGGCGCGAACACGCGGGCCCGGTGGTCGGCGCCGACCTGTCGCCCGGCATGCTGCACGCCGCCCGGCACCGGGCGCCAAAGGCAGGCCTGGTGGTCGCCGACGCGACCGCGCTGCCCTTCCGCGACGCGACGGCCGACGTCACCCTGGCCATGCACATGCTGTACCACGTTCCGGAACCGGAGCGCGCGGTCCGCGAGCTGCGCCGTATCACCCGCCCGGGCGGCCGGCTGATCGTCGCCCTGAACGGCGGGGATCACCTGGGCGAACTGCGTGACGTCGTGGCCGCGGCGCTGGGCAGCCTCGGCCGGGACCCTCCGTCGCTGCTGCGTGAGCGGATCAGCCTGGACCAGGGCGAGGCGCTGCTGCGCTCCGCGTTCACGTCAGTGACCAGGCACGACTTCGCCGGGCAGCTTATGGTGCCAGGTCCGGAACCGGTCGTCGCCTATGTGCGGAGCATGCGGGAAACCGCCCGCCTGCCCGACCCGGAGCAGCTGGTCGAAGCCGTAGCCGACAGGCTGCCGGCCGGTCCCGGTGCCGTCTTCCGCGTCACCACCCACAGCGGCTGTCTCGTCTGTGCCTGACCCGAAACTGGGTCAGAGGAAGCAGCGCATCGTTCCGGGGAGGGTGGCGGTCACGGGGTGACCGGCATGGGTTAGCGGTCCTGGCCGGTTACGGAGTGGTGTCGCCCAGTATGTCGGCCAGGGCCTGGAGCGCGGCGGGGCGCAGCGCGTAGTAGGCCCATACGCCGCGCTTGTCGCGGCTGAAGATTCCGGCGTCGACCAGGATCTTCAGGTGGTGAGAGATGGTGGGCTGGGTCAGGCCGAGCGGTTCGGTCAGCTCGCAGACGCACGCCTCGCGGCCCTCGTGCGCGGCGACCATGGAGACCAGCCGCAACCGGGTCGGTTCGGCCAGCGCCTTGAGGGTGCGAGCCAGGTCGGCGGCCTGGGCGGCGGTCAGCGGCTCGCGCAGCAGCGGCGCGCAGCAGTCCTCGGCGAGCGGCAGCGGCGGCCGGTCGCGGGTCGCGGCGGGTGCGGTCATCTGCCCAGTATGCCCGGGACATTGACAGGTGTCTATTTCTCGGGCAAGGTAGGCATCGACAGTCATCTATGCCAGGGAGGTCCGAGGATGACCGATCAGGCTGCTGAGGAGCTGCGCGAGCAGGTCCGGTCCCGGTATGCCGGGGCGGCCCGCGCGGTCCTGGAGCCGGACACCGGGCCGGCCGGATGCTGCGAGCCCTCGGCGGAGTCCCCCAAGCCGCTGGACACCGGGAAAGTCCAGGCCGCCGACATCGTGATCACCATGGGCTGCGGCGACACCTGCCCGGTCTACCCGGGCAAGCGGTACCTGGACTGGGACCTGCCCGACCCAGCCGGGCTCCCCGTCGAGCAGGTGCGGCCCATCCGCGACCAGATCAGCGCGCGGGTACGCGCGCTGATCAGCGAACTCGGCGCCTGACCGCGCGGGCCTGGTTCAGCGCGGCCAGGACCGCGTCCAGCCGGCCGTCGAGCGGCCCGCTCAGCTCCAGCACCGGGATGTCTCCCCAGGCGTCCAGCGGGTCGTCGTAGACCAGTTCCAGCAGCGCGTCGTTCATGCGCGCGCGGAGGCCGGGCATCTCCGCGGCTGGCAAGATCCGCTCGGTCTCCGGCGTGATCAGCGTGATGACCAGCAGATCCAGGCTCGCGAAAGCCGGACGGAGCGCTCCGGCACTGACCTGCCCCGGTAGGTCAGCACCGGTGGCGGCCAGATAGGCGAGGTAGTCCAGCGGCGTCCGGTCGAAGACAACCGCGGGCAGCAACGGCGGCGAGCTCAGGCTCCGCACCGAACGCGCCAGCAGGGCCCGGTAATCCCCAGGCGATGGCGGAAACCCGAACTCGTACCCCGCCGCCTCGAGCAGCCAGTACGGCTCGTCCGCCGCCACGTGGCCGGGCAAGTGCGCGCACAGCGCCTGCGCCAGCGTGGTCTTCCCGGTCCCGTGCGTCCCGGAGATCCCGACCCTCATGGCGAGAGGGTCGCGCCCAGGCGCCGCAGCAGCGCGCTCTTGATTCCCGGGCGTGACCCGAACACCAGCAGGAACAGCGCCTCGCGGGCGAGCCGCTGGGCGTGCTGGTCCACGGTGACCGAGCGGCTGCCGTCCGCCACCGCCAGGGCGGCCGCCGCCCGCACGGCCAGCTCCGAGGCTGCCGCGCGTGCCTCCGCCATCGCCGCGGCGTCGGCGGTGATCGCGGCGTCGAGCAGGTCCCGGCACCGTGCCAGCTCGTCGTCGAGCGACCCGGGACCCAGCAGCCGGGCGCACCGGCGGGCCAGGCCGAGCGCCAGCGACCCGTTCACACGCATCCGGTCGGGTCGAAGGCTCTCCGCCGGATCGAAGGGCTCCTGGCCGGCCCAGCGCTCCCCCGGCACGAGGACGCCGTCGAAGCCCAGCCGGACGGTGACGCTCGCGTGGACGGCGGCTAGCCGCTCGCGGGTCACGGTGAGCCCGGGCTGGGCGGCCGCGTCCATGATCAGCGACACCACGCTGTCGTCCGGGGCCCGCGCCACGACCAGCAGCAGGTCGATCAGGCCCCACCCGGTGACCCATGGCGCGTCGCCGTCGAGCCGCCACCCGCCACGGTCGGGCCGCGTGCGCAGCCGCGGCGGCCCGGGCATCAGGCCGCCGAGCGCGATGCCGCCGCGCACCTGACCCCGGCAGGCCGGAACGAGCCACCGGTCGCGCAGCGCGGCGGGCGTGCCGTCGGCGGCCAGCGTCATGACCAGGCCGCGGTGCTGCAGCCAGACGAACGTGGTGGCCAGGCAGCCGCTGGCCAGGTCCTCCACCACCGCGCAGTAGGCGGCCAGGTCCAGGCCGAGGCCGCCGGCCTGGACCGGCACCGGCGCCCCGTACAAGCCGAGCGCGGCCAGCGCGTCGAGGTGAGCGACCGGGAGCACGTCCAGCCCGTCGACCCGCATCGCGTCCGGGAACAGCAGGTCATCAGCGAGCCCGCGGACGTCCCGGGCCGTGCTGGTCAAACTGTCCAGGCCGCGGCGAGCTTGTCCATCACCGCGTCCAGGGCCGTGTCGGTAACCTGCCGGGCCGGATCGGCCAGGTACCACTCCACGATTTCCCTGGCGCCCTGCTCGAACGGGATTACCGCCCGCCAGCCGGGCACGATGCAGCGCAGCTTGGCGTTGTCGAACACCATCGAATGCGCCTTGTCGCCCAGCAGTCCCGCGCCCCAGTCCGGGTCGGCGGCCGCGATCGCGTCCGACGGCACGTGCACCAGGCGCGGCGTTACCCCCAGGGCCGCCGCCAGCGACCCGGCGATCTGGTTCCAGGTGAGCACGTCGTCGGAGGTGATGTGGATGGCCTCGCCGATAGTCCGCGGGTGCCCGAGCAGCGGGACGAACGCACGGGCGAAGTCGTCGTGGTGGGTGAGCGTCCACAGCGAGGTCCCGTCCCCGTGCACGATGACGGGCTTGCCCGCGCGCATCCGGCCGAGCACCGTCCACCCGCCGTCGAACGGCACCGACGTCGCGTCGTAGGTGTGCGACGGCCGGACGATCGTGGCCGGGAATCCCTCCTCCCGGTACGCCGTCACGAGCAGGTCCTCGCAGGCGATCTTGTCGCGCGAGTACTGCCAGAACGGGTTGCGCAGCGGCGTCGACTCAGTGACCGGCATCCGCGCGGGCGGCGTCTGGTAGGCCGACGCGGAGCTGATGAACACGTACTGCCCGGTCCGCCCGCGGAACAGGTCGATGTCGGTGCGGACCTGCCCGGGGGTGAAGGCCACCCAGTCCACGACCGCGTCGAAGTCACGGCCGGAGATTTCATCCCGAACGGTCTGGTGTTCCCGCACATCCGCCCGCAGCACGGTCACGCCGGGCGGGAGCGGCCGCGCGGTACTCCGGCCGCGGTTCAGCACGAACAGCTCCACGCCGCTGTCCACCGCGACCCGCGAGCACGCCGAGCTGATGATCCCGCTGCCCCCGATGAACAGCACCCTGAGCTTCGTCATCCTCTAACGCTAGACCGGGATCAGCGGGGCGACGGGTGCCGGGGCTGGTAGATGGGAAACTCGGTGCCGTCGGGCAGGCGGATCGCGGCCACCAGGCCCCAGCCCTGATCGGAGACCTCCTGCGCGACCTCGGCTCCCCTGGCGCGCAGTTCGGCGAGCGTGGCACCGATGTCGTCGCACATCAGGTAGAGCTGATGGCGGCTTTCCCCGTCGGCGGGATGAACCGCCAGCTCAGCGGGCGGCAGGGCGAAGATGAGCCAGCCTCCGCCCGCGTCGACGCTGGACAGGCCGATCACGTCCGCGAAGAAGTCGCGGACCTTCTCCGCCTCGGGCGAGAACACGATGGCGTGCATTCCGTTGATCATGCGTGGCTCCTAGTCGAGTCCGTCGCGGTCGGCCCACTGCAGCAGGGTCTCGAGTGAGTAGGCGGAGTCGTCGATGCCCTGGTGCAGGTCGCCGAGCTCGGCGTAGCGGGCGGGCACGGTGGCGATGGTGAACTGGCGCGGGTCGACATCATCGACCTCGTCCCAGCTGATAGGGGTGGAGACGGTCGCCTCCGGCACGCCGCGGACGGAGTAGGCGCTGGCGATCGTGTGGTCGCGGGCGTTCTGGTTGTAATCGACGAACAGCATGGCCGGGTCCCGGTCCTTGCGCCACCAGGTCGTGGTGACCAGGTCCGGCGCGCGGCGTTCGACCTCGCGGGCAAAGGCCAGCGCCGCCCGCCGCACCTCGGCGAAGCCCCACCGCGGCTCGATCCGGACGTAGATGTGCAGGCCGTTGCCGCCGGAGGTCTTGGGCCAGCCGGTCGCGCCGAGCTCGCCGAGGATCTCGCCCGCGATCCGGGCCACCCGGCGCACCGTGGCGAACTCGCAGGCCGGCCCGGGGTCCAGGTCGATGCGCCACTCATCGGGCCGTTCGGTATCGGCCCGGCGGGAGTTCCACGGATGGAACTCAACCGTCGACATCTGGACCGCCCAGATCACCGCGGCCAGCTCGGTCACGCACAGCTCGTCGGCGTACCGGCCGTAGCGGGGAAAGTGCAGCCGGACCGTCTCGAGCCACGGCGGCGCACCGCCAGGCACCCGCTTCTGGTGCACCTTCTCCCCGGCGACCCCGGACGGGAACCGGTGCAGCATGCACGGCCGCTCCCGCAGCGCGCGCACGATACCGTCACCCACCGACAGGTAATAGCGGGCCAGGTCCAGCTTGGTCTCCCCCCGGGCCGGGAAGTACACCCGGCCTGGATTGGAGATCCGGACCGTCCTGCCCCCGACCTCGATCTCCACCCCATCTGCGGCCATAAGAGAAAGTTAACCCAGCGGCGGGCCGATGGCCTGGCGCCGTCGGATGACAGGATGAAAGCCACAGTCAGGAAGGGACCGATCGGATGAACGGCACGGGCTTGGTCCGCGGGCCTAGCAGCAGGCTGGCGGAGGGCATCGTCACCCACATCAGCCGCATGCCGGTGGATATGGAACTGGCCCGGTCCCAGCACACGGCCTATGCCGACGCGCTGACGGCCAGCGGCTGGGCGATCCGGGCGGCGCCCGCCGCCGATGACTGCCCGGATTCGGTCTTCGTCGAGGACACCGTCGTGATCTGCGAGGACCTGGCGGTGCTGACCCGTCCGGGCGCGGCGGTGCGCCGGCCGGAGGTCGACGGAGTGGCCCAGACCGTTCGGTCGCTAGGCCTGCGCACGGCGCGCGTCGAGGAGCCGGGGACCCTTGACGGGGGTGATGTGCTGCAGGCAGGCAGCACGGTATACGTCGGCCGCGGCGGACGGACCAACGGCGAGGGCATCCGCCAGCTGCGCGCGCTGCTCGCCCCGCTGGGCCGCACCGTAGTCGGCGTCCCGCTGGGAAAGGTGCTGCACCTGAAGTCCGCGGTGACCGCGCTGCCGGACGGCACGTTCCTGCTCCTGCCCGAACTTGTGCCGGCCGAACTGTTCCCAGCGGTGCGCCCGGTCACCGAGGAGGGCGGCAGTCACGTCGTTCCCCTCGGCGGTGACCGTGTGCTGATCGCCGCGTCCGCTCCCCGCACCGCCGAGCTGATCGAGGATCTTGGCTTCACGCCTGTCGTCGTGGACATCAGCGAGTTCGAGAAGCTCGAGGGCTGCGTGACCTGCCTGAGCGTCCTGGTGCCCGGCCGGTAGCCGCCGCTTACGCCCGGGTGGATCCTTTAGTAGCTTGAGCCCATGCACGTCGTCGGCATGGTGCTGCACCCCGAGCGGGACTGCAGCGGCGCAGTCGGGTCGATCCTGGAATGGGCGGCTCGCCGGGAGATCGAGGTCCTCGGCATCGACACCGAGATCCGCAGGCTGGCCTGCACCGCCGAGGCGGTGACCGCCGCCGAGCTCCGGAAGCGGGCGGACCTGCTGGTGAGCCTGGGCGGAGACGGCACGATGCTGCGCGCCATGCGGCTGGCCGACCGGCAGCGGTCCCCGGTCCTCGGGGTGAACCTGGGCAAGCTCGGATTCCTGGCCGAGGTCGACGTGCCCGACCTGGCCGACGCGCTGTCCGCGATCGACAACCACGAGTTCACCACCGAACCGCGCCTGGCCGTCGACGCCGTCATCGGAGAACAGCTGATCACCGCGTTCAACGACATCGCGCTCGTTCGGTTTCCCGGCCAGAAGACCGCTGCCATCGCGGTGGAGGCCGCGGGACGCCCCTTCGTCAGCTACGCCGCCGACGCGATCGTGGTCGCGACGCCGACCGGCTCCACCGCGTACAGCTTCTCCGCCGGCGGCCCCATCGTGAGTCCCGCGGTGGAGGCGATGCTGGTCACGCCGGCCGCACCGCATTCGGCCTACAACCGCGGCCTGGTGGTTTCCGTCGATGACCAGCTGACCCTGAACATCCTGCCGTCCAGCGGCCGGCTCGCGGTGGAGGCCGACGGCAACGTCGCGGCCGAGGTGGAGCCCGGCGACCGAATCGAACTGCATGCGCGGCCGGGCGCGGCCCGGGTCGTCCGGCTCGGCCTCACCACGTTCTACGAGCGCGTCCGGCGCAAGCTGCGACTGTCCGATTCGGCTGAGATCGCCGTCGGCTGGCCGTGACGCGTACCGCCGCTAACAGGCCAGCAGCAGGTGGCGGGTAGACGGCTGGCCGGTCAGGTCGCCGGGCAGTCGCGGGGCAGGGCAGGCGCCTGCGGGCCGGACAGGCCGGGGATCGTAGTCCGAGTCCGACGGTGAGCCGCCGAACACGAAGGCCACTTCTTCCCTGGCCCAGCGCATCCTGGTGACCGCGGTCTCGGGGTGCTCACCGAACTCCTGCGCGACCCTGGCCGCGCAGCCCAGGTCGCCGAGGGCGCTGGTCGCCGCGTCGATCGCCTGTTTCACCTGCACTGCGCTCGGCGCGTCGGAGATCTGCAGCACGGACGCGAAGAGCGCGTCAGCCCGGGCGGTATCGGTGCTCAGGTCGTAGTGCACGGACCACATCGTGGGCCTCCTTTACCGAGAGTGCTGACATCCCCCGGCTGCCCGGCCGGCCGCTCCCACTGCCGGCCGGGAAGCCAGCGCCTGCGGCAGGCCGCAGGTGCTCCTCAGCATGTCCGGAGGGCCAGCGGGCCTCCCTGATACACCCTCAGCGCATTTAAAGTTTTGACCCCGGCGTCCGGCCAGGACCGGAGAGCCGCGAAATAGGATGTGGGCCATGGCCGAAGCTGAAGGCATCGCCGGCCTGGACACCAGCGTGGCGCACCCGGCCCGGGTCTACGACTACTGGCTTGGCGGCACGGACAACTTCGCCGCCGACCGGGAGGCGGCCGAGCGCGTGCTGGCTGCGGCGCCCGGGTTGCGTTACCGTGTGCGCGCCAACCGGGCCTTCCTCGGCCGGGCGACCAGGTACCTGGCCGCCGAGGCCGCCCTCCGGCAGTTCCTGGATATCGGCACCGGCATCCCCGCCGCCGGCAACACGCACGAGGTCGCGCAGCGGATCGCCCCGGATGCCCGCGTGGTCTACGTCGACAACGACCATTGCAAGTCGGGTTGTGCACACGCGCGAGGCAGGTCAGGCGCGGTGGGCCGCTGCGGGCCCGCTGTTACCGGAGGGGTTCAGCCGATGCTGCCCGCAGCCGGGCTACCGATCCGGCTGCGACCAGGGCTGAGCCGGCGGCCATCCTCGGCCTGCGCCGCTGCACGGCCCGGGCCGCCCGCAGGACGCTATACCCGGCGTTCGGGGCTTCCATGGCGATCGCGAGCCCCGTCAGCCGCCGCGGGTGGCGCAGGCGCCACGGCACGCTGAGGACCACGTTAGCTACCGGGGAAACAAAGCCGAACCAGCGGAAGAACCGCTCTATCCGGCGGGCCGCGGGTGTTTCCGTCCGGGCGGCAGCCGGGGCCGTGGTGCCACGCTCGCGCATCACGTCCCTCATCAGCCGCTGGAAGTTCTCTCCCACCTCGGCCGCGGTCGGCGCTTCGGTGCCCAGGCCCCACGCCACCAGCCCGAAGCCAGCAGCGCCTGCCCACTCGGCCAGGGCCCGCTGCCGGCGCCCGGCGGCCCAGTGCCCGGCCCCGGCGGCGGCCTGGATAACAACGGGGGCGACAAGGTTCACCCATGCAAGCGCCGTCGAGGGCCTGGCCCCGTCCAGATAGGACATACAGCCCAGCCGCAGCAGGGCCCTGCTGCCGTCATCACCAGCCATCCCGTCATTGTCGCCCTGGCGGCGCGTGCGTGCCAATACGCGCCGCAGGCGTGAGGCCCGTTCACCTGTAAAGGTCGCGAGTCTGAGGAGCGGAAGAAAGTGCCCGTGACCGGGGCAGTCACGGGGCGGTCCGGCTGTGCCTGGATGCCCTGCTCCTGGCTCAGCGGGGCAGTCGCCGAGCGAGCTAGAGGCGCTATATCCCGTCGCGTAGGTGCTCCAAGACTTTCTAACCCGATCGTCCTGCTGCACGCGCAGGCCCTGCTGCGCAGTACCCCGGAGGGGGCGACCGCGTATCTGCAGGCCGACCTGCGCGATCCCGGGGCGATCCTGGACCGGGCGGCATCCCTGCTGGACTTCGGCCAGCCGGTGGCGGTCATGCTGCTCGGGGTGCTGCACCTGATCCAGGACAGCGAGGACCCCTGGGGCATCGTGGCCCGGCTGATGGCCGCGATGCCACCCGGCAGCTACCTGACGGTCTCCCATCCCGCGATCGACATCCACCAGTCCCAGGCGCACGCGCAGCGGGTCTACAACGAGCGCGTCGCTACCCCGCAGACCTTGCGCACCCGGGAGCAGGTGGCCAGGTTCTTCGTCGGCCTCGAGCTGGTCGACCCGGGGCTGGTGCAGGTCCATCAGTGGCGGCCCGACCCGGGCGACTCCGCCCCGGAGGGGATCGTGTCCGCGCACGGTGCCGTGGCGCGCAAGCCCTAGCGCCAGGAAACCCGGCGGTTACCTGGTCAGCGCCTGTGCGGCCCGCTCGATGATCGCGTTGAGGTCATCGCGAGCGCCCGCACGGTAGAGCGGCCCGCCCCCGTCGGCCAGCATCTGGCTCACCATGGCCACGCCCTGAGCCGGGACCGGGCTCGGCCCGGCGAGGCAACCTGCCAGCCCGGACAGCTCGGATGCGGACTCGGCGATCCGGTCCCGGCGGAGCGGGACATAGGGCTGGCGCGCGACTCCCGCCGACCGCGACGCGGCCATGAGCCGCGGGCGCGTATGCGGCGATACGGACGCGGCGAGCGTCCGCCGCAAGCTCCCGGCTAGGGCACTCCGGTAGCTGACGGAGGTCAGCACCATGGCCCGTGCGGCTAGCACCGCGTTCTCCTCGGGCCGGGCCCCATCGGCCAGCCGCCGGTCCAGCCGTGGTGCCAGGCAGCGGGCTAGCAGCCGGTGCCAGGGCCGCAGCCGCTGGACAGTCAGGCGACCAAGATCGTCGTCAAGCAGGATATGCATCATCTGCCACTTCCCCGTTGTGACCAGTAAATCAATTATACTAGTCATGGATGACCTGTAAAGGCGTTTGTAGGGTCACGATCAAGTGTGAAGGCTGGTGATCATGACGGTTAGCCTGAACGGCATGACGTTGCCGTCGTGGGCGTCCCACCTGCAGCACAAGCTGGCGCCGCCCCCGCTGCTGCTCGTCCAGGCGTACGTCAACACCCTCGACCTGGACCTGCGCACCGACATGCTGGCCCACGCCGACGAAGCCCAGGCCTGGCTGGCCGACGCTGAGCTGCGCGATCCGGGGCAGCCCGACCTCGCCGCCGACCTCGAGCTGGCCCGCGCGTTCAGGGAGAGCCTGCGCGCCATGATCGCGCGTAACACCGGCGGCCCTCCGCTCACCCAGGCCGAACTGCGCCCCCTGGAGCACGTCACGAGCGAGGCCACGCCCAGGCTCGAGGTGACCGCCGAGTGCCAGGTCGAGCTGGAGTGCAGTGAAGACGCTCAGCGCCTGGCCGACGGACTGGCCGGGCTGCTGCTGACCATCCGCGACGCGCAGGCCGACGGCAGCTGGGACCGGATGAAGCTGTGCGGCAACCCGGACTGCCTCTGGGCGTTCTACGACCGGTCGCACAGCCGGCAGGGTGCGTGGTGCGACATGGCCTCGTGCGGCAACAGGCTCAAGAACCGCAGCCTTCGCGCCCGCCGCGCCCGGGCCGGCTAGCCGGACGGCGGCACGGGAGGGACCGCATGCTGCGTTCAAGGCATCGGCATGCACAGTGGTCCCCCCGGATCACTCCCCTGGCCGCGCCACCGGCGCGGCACCCCTTACCATCCCGGAGGACAGGACGGCAGCCGTGATACACCCGCGGACGCGCCGACGAAGGCCGCGGCGCGAAGCGCGGTCGTGTCCGTGGTGCTGCTGGGTCCTAGTTCACTGCTAGTGACTCCTGAGACCGGGTCCGCGGCGGTGGGAACGTAGTGAAACCCCGGATCCAGTGCGTTCTAGCGGGCGTCCGGCAGCGGACCTAACGCCGTGAAACCCCAGATCCAGTGCGTTCTGACGCCGTGGAACCCCGGATTCAGTGCGTTCGGCCGGGGTCCGGGAGGCATCGGCCGGAGGGTCAGCTGGGGGCGTCGCGCTCGGCGGAGCCCAGGGCTAGCAGTTCTTCCGCGTGCGCCTGGCCGAACTCGGACTCCTCCAGGCCGCCCAGCATCCGGGACAGCTCGCGGATCCGGCCGGCCCGGTCCAGCCGGACCACGCCGCTCGCCGTCACCAGCCCGTCGCCCGACTTCTCCACGACCAGGTGGTTGTCGGCGAACGCCGCGACCTGCGGCAGGTGGGTGACCACGATGACCTGCGAGGAGCGGGCCAGCCGGGCGAGCCGCCTGCCGATCTCGACCGCGGCCTTGCCGCCGACCCCGGCGTCCACCTCGTCGAACACGAACGTCGGCACCGGGTCCGCGCCGGCGAAGACGACCTCGATGGCCAGCATGACGCGGGAAAGCTCGCCGCCGGAGGCGCCCTTGTTCAGCGGCAGCGGCGGAGCGCCCGGGTGCGCGGCCAGCCTGATCTCCACGTCGTCGGCGCCGTTGGGGCCGGGCGCGTCCAGGTCGCTGACCACGGCGGTGAGCGACGCGTGCGGCATGGCCAGTGCGGTCAGTTCCGCGGTCACCTCGGCCGCGAACCGCTCGGCCGCTGCCGAACGCAGTCCGGTCAGCCGCGCCGCGAGCGAGGTCACCTCGGAGGCCAGGGCGGCCTCCTCCGCGGCCAGCGCGGCGATCTTGTCGTCGTCCCCTTCCAGCTCGGCCAGGCGCGATCCGGCCTGCTTGGCCCAGTCGAGCACGCCGACCAGGTCACCCGAGGCGGCCGCGTAGGCCCGGATCAGCCGGCCGAGCGCGGCGCGGCGCTCCTGCACCGCGGCCAGCCGGGCCGGGTCCGAGTCCAGCGACTCGGTGTAGGAGGCCAGCTCCCCGGCCACGTCGGAGATCAGGTAGCTGGCCTCGGAGAGCCGGTCGGCCAGGCCGGCCAGGGCCGGGTCGTGCGGGCGGACCGGCTCGAGCGCGCGGACCGCCAGGCCGAGCAGCGTCACCACGTCGGACGCGTCGACGGAGGCCGAGGCTGGATCGCCGAGCAGCGCCTCGTGCGCGGTGGTGGCCGCGGCGTGCAGCGCGTCGGCGTTCGCCAGCTTCTCCTCCTCGGCCAGCAGCGTCGAGTCCTCGCCCGCCTCCGGGGCGGTCGCCTCGACCTCGGCCAGCCCGAGCCGCAGGGTCTCGGCCTCGGCCGCGCGCTCGCGTTCCGCCCGGGTCAGCGCGTCGAGCTCGTCGCGGACCGCGCGATGCCGGTGGTAGACCCGCCGGTAGCCGGCCAGGGCGGCGGCCAGCTCGGGCCCGCCGAACCTGTCCAGCGCGTCCCGCTGCCGGCCCGGCTTGAGCAGCTGCTGCTGGTCGGACTGCCCGTGCACGGCCACCAGGTCGTCGGCCAGCACCTGGAGCAGCGACACCGGCACCGAATGCCCGCCGGCGAACGCCCGGGACCGGCCCTCGGCCGACACCGAGCGGCTGAGCACGAGCGAGGACCCGTTGTCGTCGAGATCTCCCCCGGCCTCCTCGACCTCGCGGGCTACCTCCGGGGTGACCAGCAGGCGCCCCTCCACCGCGGCCCGCGCCGCTCCTGGCCGCACCCGCGCCGGGTCGGCCCGGCCGCCGAACAGCAGCCCGAGCGCGGTCACCACCATGGTCTTCCCGGCGCCGGTCTCGCCGGTCAGCGCGGTGAACCCGGCCGATAGCTCGAGCACCGCGTCGTCGATGACGCCGAGCCCGGTGATCCGGACTTCCTCAAGCATGCTTGCCCGCGTCCTCCCAGGTACGGCCGCGCCAGCCCGTCACGGGCAGGCCGAACTTGGCCACTAGCCGGTCCGTGAAGCCCCCGCCCCGGGAATCCGGCGCCTGCAGCCGTGCGAGCAGGACCGGCAGCGCCCCGCGGCGGACCTCCACCCGGGCCCCGGGTGGCAGATCGACCTTACGCCGACCATCGCACCACAAAACCGCCCCCGATGTCTCGGACGCCACGATGAGCTCGACCGCGAGCACCGATTGCGGCGAAACCACCATCGGCGGGGCGAACAGCGCGTGCGCGCTGATCGGCACCATGAGCAGCGCCTCCACCTCCGGCCACACCACCGGCCCGCCCGCGGAAAAGGCGTAGGCCGTCGAGCCGGTGGGGGTCGAGCACACCACGCCGTCGCCGCCCCAGCGGGACAGCGGGCGGCCGTCGATCTCGATGATCACCTCGATCACCCGTTCGCGTGCCGCCTTCTCCACGGTAGCCTCGTTCAGCGCCCAGGTGGACGCGATGCCTGTCCCGTTGCGGCGTACGGTCACGTCGATCGTCATCCGCTCCTCGACCGCGTAATCCCGCGCCACCACCCGCTCGACCAGATCGGCCAGCCCGTCCGGTTCCGCCTCGGCGAGGAACCCGACGTGGCCGAGGTTCGCCCCGATCAGCGGCACCGCGGCCGGCCGGGAGAATTCGGCGGCGCGGAGCAGGCTGCCGTCGCCGCCGAGGACGATGACGAGCTCGGCGCCCTCGGCGGCCGCAGCGCTGGCCGGGACCTCGTGCGCGCCCGGGGAGCTGAACTCGCCCGCGAGGGTGCGGACGGCGATCCCGGCGGCGGTCAGCCGGTCGGCGACGAACCGGGCGCTGCGCAGCGCGTTCTCCCGGCCGATGTGCGCCGTCACCAGCACCGTCCGCTGTCCCACTAGCTGGGTCCCTCCTTGATCGCCCGCTCCAGCTGACTGTCGTCGAGCGGCGGCGCGCCCCGGCGCAGCCACAGGAAATATTCCACGTTCCCGGCGGGCCCGGGCAGCGGGCTGGCCGTGATCCCCTGCACGCCCAGGCCGAGCTGGCCCGCCGCGGCGGCCACCGTGCGTACCGCGTCGGCGCGGTCCGTGCTATCGCGCACCACGCCGCCCGCGCCGACCCGGCCCTTGCCCACCTCGAACTGGGGCTTGACCAGCAGCACGAAGTCCGCGTCCGGCGCGGCGGACGCCGCCAGGGCCGGCAGCACCAGGGTGAGCGAGATGAAGGAGAGGTCGGCCACCACCAGCCCGGGTACCGGGGTCACCTGCTCCATGGTGCGCACGTTGACCCGGTCCAGCACGGTGACCCGCGGGTCGGTCCGCAGCGACCAGGCCAGCTGCCCGTACCCCACGTCGGCCGCCACCACGTGCGCCGCGCCGGCCCGCAGCAGCACGTCGGTGAACCCGCCGGTGGACGCGCCCGCGTCCAGGCAGGCCCGGCCCGCCACCGTCAGGCCCGCCGGGCCGAACACCGCCAGCGCCCCGGCCAGCTTGTGCCCGCCACGGGAGACGTACCCCGGCTCGCCCGTGTCGGCGATGCTGATCGGCGCGTCCCGGCTCACCTGGGTCGCGGCCTTGGCCGCGCGCAGCCCGGCCACCGTCACGCGCCCGGCGGCCACCAGCTCGCCGGCCTGCTCCCGCGACCTGGCCAGGCCGCGCCTGACCAGCTCGGCGTCGAGCCGTACCCGGGTCGCGGTCACGGCGTGCCCTCGTTGACCTCGCCCAGGATGTCCCTGAGCCGCCCGTGCACCTCCTCGAGCACCGCGACGTGCTCCTCCGCCGGGGCTCCGGCCAGGCGGTTTAGCCCGGCCATGGCCGCGTCCACCCGGTCGTCGCCCGTAGGCGGTCCAGGGGTCGCTTCGGCTGCCGGGCGGAGCTCCCCGCTGTGTGGCGTGGCGGCTGCTCGCGACCGTTCGGCATCAAGGTCTTGACTTTGACCTTCAATACCCTGGTCTGGGTATTCCTCATTCATGTGCGCTACCCTCCGCGTGGAACGCTACCGTCCGATGCTGACTAGAGCGAGGCGTGCATGGCTTCAGTTGAGGAGTGCCGCGAGGCGCTGACGACCCTCAGCCATCGGCTGACCGAGATGAGCCCGCAGGACCGGGCCAGCTATTTCGGCAACCGGTCGATGAGCTGCCACGTGACCGATC
Source organism: Streptosporangiaceae bacterium (assembly GCA_036758545.1). GTDB lineage: Bacteria > Actinomycetota > Actinomycetes > Streptosporangiales > Streptosporangiaceae > Palsa-504. The sequence continues at coordinate 24,528 of DAIOWL010000004.1, forward strand.
TCGGCGTGACGTTCGTGACCAGGTTCACCGACGCCGGTGCCGAACCGGTGATCGAGGCGAAGCCCGACGACCCGCCGGCCGACATCAGGCTGACCGCGAGCAGCGACGACGTGATCTCGCTCTCGGCCACCCCGGCCAACATCGCCCGGATGTGGCTGTCCGGCCGGGTCAAGGTCCAGGCCAGCATGCGGGACCTGCTGGCGCTGCGCAAACTGCTCTGAGTAAGTTGCTGAGCCATGGGTGAGCTGATCCTGCTGAGGCACGGCGAGACCGAGTGGAGCCTGGACGGCAAGCACACCGGACGGACCGACATCCCGCTCACCGCGCGCGGTGAGGCCGCCGCCAAGGCGCTGGAGCCGCTGCTGTCCCGCCGCGGCATCGTGGCGGTGTTCACGAGCCCGGCCCGCCGCGCGGTCACCACCGCGGCCTTCGCCGGCCTGTCCAACGCGCAGCCAGAGCCCGACTTGTGGGAATGGGACTACGGCGGCTACGAGGGGCTGACCACGCCGCAGATCCAGGAGACCAGGCCCGGCTGGTACCTGTGGCGCGACGGCGTCATCCCGGGCGACGCCGCGCACCCGGGTGAGACCATCGAGCAGGTTGCCCAGCGGACCGAACGCGTGCTGGCCCGGGTCGCTCCCCTGCTGGCCGACGGCAACGTCGCGCTGGTCGCGCACGGCCACGTGCTGCGCGTGCTCACCGCCTGCTACCTGCGGCTCCCCCCGGCGGACGGGCGGCTGTTCCGGCTGGACACCGGGACGGTCAGCGCCCTGGGCACCGAACACGCCGAGCCGGTCATCACGTCCTGGAACGTGCCGCCCTCGCCGTAGCCGGATGACTTAAGGCGCCCTGGGCCGGGTCGGCGGGCCGGGTCTCCTCCCGCATCCAGTTCAGGTACGCGGCCGAACCGGTCAGGATGGGCAGCGCGATGATCTCGGGCTCGTCGTAGCTGTGCCGTTCGGTGATGAAGGCGGCGAGTTCGTCGTAGCGGTCGGCCGGCAGCTTGAGGAGGACGAGCCACTCCTCGGTCCGCTCCAGCGCACCGTCCCACCAGTACATCGACGCGACCGGCCCGGCCACCTGCGCGCACGCGGCCAGCCTGGATTCGACCGCAGCGCGGGAGAGTTCCATCGCCTCGGCCCGCGAATCGGTCGTCGTCTGCACCTGGAGGTACTGCACCTCGAGGTCGGCCATGGCCATGATCGTACGCGCCCCTGGCCCTAGTACGCTGGCCCCGTCCCGCCGGGCTGGGAGGAGCACGGATTGGAACTGGTGCATTCCGGAAAGGTCCGGGAGCTCTACGCCGACGGCGACGACATCATCATGGTCGCCTCGGACCGGGTGAGCGTCTACGACGTGGTGCTGCCCACCCCGATCCCGGGCAAGGGCCGGGTGCTGACCCAGCTGTCGCTGTGGTGGTTCGGCCAGCTTGGCGACGTGATCCCCGGTCACGTGATCTCCGCCACCGACGTGCCTGCGCAATGGCAGGGCCGCGCTATCCGGTGCCGCCGGCTCCAGATGCTCCCGGTGGAGTGCATCGCGCGCGGGTACCTGGCCGGGCTGGGCCTGGCCTCGTACCGGGAAACCGGCACGATCTCAGGCGTGCGGCTGCCGCCCGGCCTCGGCGAGGGGTCCCGGCTGCCCGAACCCGTCTTCACCCCCACCACCAAGGCCGCGGC
>DAIOWL010000005.1:0-11469 GCA_036758545.1 Streptosporangiaceae bacterium
CGATCGGCTGCCGCGACGGGCCACGGAATACGATCGAATCGGATGCAACCCAGCGAGGGAAGCTGCGGTGACACACACGAATCCTGGCTACGATCGCCGCGCAGAGGTCGAACGGCTCCTCGCCGCCGACGACACGGTTCTCGGGCGGCTCTGGAAGTATGACCAGGAAGGTCGGTCCCCCCAGGAGATGACCGACATCGAGGGCGTCGCGACCACCGGTTGGGTGTCGGTCTACCGGACCCTCGTCCGAGTTCTCCGGGATGGGGAGATTCCCGCGAGCCCGAGTTCAGCGCAGACCGCCGCGCGTCGTGTCCGCTCGTGGCTGAAGAAGCTCGATCTCAGCCCGGAATTCCGCCGCGATCTAGAGGAGCAGGAGTCGTTGCTCACCTCGCGCGCGGAGGACAAGCAAGCGCAGATCGCTGAAGTCGAAGGGGCGGTTGAGGCAACCCTCGCCGCCGAAGCCACGCACGGGCCCGGGATTTACGTCTACACCCTGCCGCACTACTTGCGGCATCCCTACGATGCGGCGACAGGACGTACCTTGCTAAAGGTCGGTCATTCCGGCGTCGACGCACATTATCGAGCTAATTCCCAAGGACGGCTGACGGCACTGCCGGAAGATCCCATCCTCATGCGGATCTACCCGGTGGCCGAGTCGGCCAAGGCGGAGCGAGATTTTCACGCCTGGCTACGGGACGCCGACCACGCAGGTGGACGGACCCGGCGCGGCGGTTCCGAGTGGTTCGTGACGTCGACCAAGTTCCTTGACCGGATTGCCCAGTCGATGGGGCTAGAGGTCATAGTAGTCACCGACGTCGATGCCGGTGACGACTAGCGGGCACGCATCATGGAGTCTGGCTGCTGTACGCATCGCCACAAGCGTCTGCGCACGCCACAATCCAATGGGATATGACGCGGCTGAGATGGCCAGAAGTGGATCGTGCCCCTGCGTGTCCTGAAGTTCCAGGGCAAGCTGGAGCTGCTCGTGCCTGCGCTGGTCATCGAGGAGTTCGACCGCAACCAGCCGCGGCAGAACCAGGGCTAGACCGACAGTCCCGGCTGGCCGGCCGCCTGCCATGCGGCGAGACGCTCTTGTATGAAGGTGTACTGATCGGCCGCGGTTCTGAGCGTGTTCACCTTGGCTTGCGGGTCTGCGATCGTGTCCTTCGGGATGGGGAGAGCCGCGGCGGCCACGGCCTTTGCTTCAAGGAAGGCGCTCGGGGCCGCGCCGATCGGAGGTGAGCCGGCCTGGAGGACCGGGGCTGCAGCGGTCGGGGGCTCGACGGCGTCCAGGGGATCGTCGGTCCGGGGCGCTTGCATGGTCAAGATGGAGCCCACATCTGGAGCAGCGGCGTCGCGTTTTCCGAGCGCCCCGATGCCGAAGCGAGCGCGCAGAGTCGCGATAATCGACGTGTGGTCGAAGGGCGGCCCGTCGTCGGGCGCGTGCAAGATCGTGCCTTCCGGGATAAGCGGAGAGACGAGGACCGCGGGCACCCGGACTCCGAAGCGGGTGAAGTCGAAGCCCGAATGTCCGATCATCTTGTCCGGCGCGATTGCCCCCGTCGGCGGGTGCACGTGATCGTAGTTCCCGCCGTGCTCGTCGTAGGTGATGATGAGGAGAGTCTTCTTCCATGCTGGGCCATTGCTGCGCAGGGCCTGGTAGATGTCGTAGAGCAGTTTCTCGCCGACGGCCAGGTTCGAGACCGGGTGCTGGTCGTTCTCAACGTTGAAGTTGTGCTCATCGTCGGCCTGTATGACATCGGAAGAGGCTGCAGGGCGGGGATAGGTCGCCCACTCCGGCTCGATGTAGGAAAAGGCGGCGAGTGTCCCGGCGGCCGCGTCGGACTGGAACCTCGCGAAGCCCGAGACCACTTCGCCGTTGGGACCGGGATGGACAGTGTCCGGGAAATCGTGGGCCGTGAGCGGCTCCCCCGAGTACCCGTAGATCTTCCATGTCTGTCCCGCATCGGCGAGCTTCCCGAACGCCGAGGGAGTACGGAAGGCAGGTATGCCATGTGCGGAATTGTCGGTAAACCCCCGCGAGGTTCCCGCGACCGCAAAGGCCCGGTTCGGGAAGGTCTGAGTCGGCACCGAGGCGAACCACCCGTCGCACACGGCGAACCCCTTCGCGAGTCCTGAGAGCACCGGCAAGGTCTCGGCGGCGTACATGCCCATGATCGAGCCTGGCGCCACCCCGGCGAGCTTGGGGTCGAGCGGGTGCGCGGGATGCTGGAGCTCTTTTGCGAAGCTCGTCACGAATCCGTCATTTGCGGCCTGGCCTGAGGCCGGCGGGGTCGCCGAGCTAAAGAGCTGGCCATTGGTCGCCTGATAGCCTTCGGCCGGGTTGGCAAGGGGGAAATAGTAGGCGTTCTGCATGCCGGGAGAGATCTCGAACACCTTCGCTTCGTTCCCGTCGGCGTCGAGGTTCGACTCAGTGCCGTCCAGGCCCTCGAAGTTGCCGGATTTTGGATACAGAAACCCAAGCATATGGTCGAAGGAACGATTCTCCAGCATCACAAGCACCACGTGGTCGATCGAATCGAGGCCAGCCACTTGCACCCCCCCTTTAGGTAACCCCGGTACGTCGGAACCGAGGCTGAAGTCCTAGCAGGATATCCCCTTCCGCCGAGGATCTGGCCGAGACGCCCATAAACATGCCATCGGCGCCCGACCCGGACCGGGCGTGCCGCATGATAGCCAGAATGGCAAATTAGAAGGTTAGACGTGAACCTAGTTCGACCAGCACTAACAACACACTGTAATCTGGCCTATGGACCGGCACGTCGACGGATCGCGAATCGGCACGACCAACGTGGTCAAGCTCATCGGGATTCACTTACGCGCAGATCGGTTTTTCGGTGTTGGCGAGCATGTAGAGGTCGATAAGGAAGCTCGTGCCGTTTATGCGACGGGCCGCAACAGCAATGTGTGCGACTCGCTCACATCGGCAGATCCGGGCGTTCGTTTGGGTCAGGCCAGCGCGGAGCCGGGCGGGAGCCGCCCGCGTCCGACGTGGTGCCAGGCAGCTGCCCGGTGGCCAGCTGCCTGGCGTATCACCCCGCACTGCAGTGCCTCCGCTTGGCCGATACCTCCGTTCAGTCCAGTGACACCGCCTTGTCGGCAGATCCCTCGCGCCGGCCGGGATGCTACACAGATGCAGGCCGGGCCGATGTGTGTAATGGATCAGATGTTGTGGTAGAAGTCGCCGCCGGCAGACGCGAAGTAAATGCTTGCGTCTACCACGGTGGAGACGAGCATAGAAATCCCGACGCCCCACTGAATTCCGGCGTGGTTGACATCGAATATATTGTCCGGGTCCAGTCCGCCGGCGTGGTTTCCGGTAATGTTGAGACCGTCGCGCTGGAGGATGCGATTGGGACCGTCCCATACGTGGACGGACTGCAGTGAAGCGCCCTGAGGGAATCCGAACAGGATCATTACCCTTCCCAGGGTCGCGCGCTGGTCCTCCACGATGACCGGCGTCGGCAGGGGTACATGGAACCAGTTGGCCTGATTCCCTTGCAGGTAGAAGTGTACGCCGAAGCCTTCTCGGTGGCCGTTGACGTCGGTATAGTTCTGACCGTTCCAGTTTAGGGGTGGGCTGCCCATATTCTGCGCCACCGTTGAATAGCCGGGCACCCAGGATGCGAATAGCTTGGCCATGACGATTTCCTTCCGCCGTCGTTTGCGCTAAGGCGAACCGCGTTGGTACCTGGATTGGGGTTCGCGGTCACCTCCTATTGGGCCAGAGGCGGCGGTGCAGGCTCTTGATACACAGGGCACTCCAGGTACGTCATCAGAACTGAACGATCAGCATAGTTATTATCTATTGTCTACAAAGTCTCGCCGGAATAGGGGCCATCAAGTAAATGACATGGACAACACTAAGCTTCATATCGATCATTTAAGCCCGCAGGACACGTTCGGATCAGGTACGACGTACGGCCTTATGAGTCGCCTTTGAGTTGGCGGTCAGTGACCGCGGCTGGATAGCGGGGGGGGTGAGCACCCTGGCCGGCTGGGACCGCCGGTGCTGGCTGAGGGGTTGGGTACCTGCGGGGGTTGCTGGCCGGGGTGGCTGGTTGCAGACTTGCGTGGTGAGCCCTGATCAGGGGCGGGCGGCTAGCGCGGGTCCGCCGGATGGGACGGTCATCCGGACTCCGGACCGCCGGTTGCGGGTGTTCGTGAGTTCCACGCTGGGCGAGCTGGCCGAGGAGCGGCGGGCTGTCGCGCGCGCGGTCTCGGCGCTGCGGCTTACCCCGGTGATGTTCGAGCTGGGCGCCCGGCCGTACCCGCCGCGGGAGGTGTACCAGCAGTACCTGGCGCAAAGCGACGTGTTCATCGGGCTGTACTGGCAGCGGTACGGGCAGCCCGCCCCGGGCGCGCAGGTCTCGGGCCTGGAGGAGGAGTTCGAGCTGTCGGGCGGGCTGCCGCAGCTGCTGTACGTCAAGGCGCCGGCGCCGGACCGTGAGTCCCGGCTGGCCGGTCTGCTGGCCCGTATCCAGGAAGAGGCGTCGACTTCCTACCGTCATTTCCGCACTTCCACCGAGCTGGGCCGGCTGGTCCGCGATGATCTGGCGGTGCTGCTGAGCGAGCGGTTCACTGCCGGCGGGGATCCGGCCGCACCCGCGCGGCCGCCGCCGGCGGGCGTGCCGCGCGGTCCTGGCCGGCTGCCGGTGAGCACGACGTCGCTGATCGGCCGGGAGCGGGCCATCGGCGAGGTGGCCGAGTTGCTCGGGCGGCCCGGGGTGCGGCTGGTGACGCTGACCGGGCCGGGCGGGGTCGGCAAGACTCGGCTGGCGGTCGCGGTGGGCGAGCGGCTGCGGGACCGGTTCGGCGCGGGCACCGTGCTGGTGCCGCTGGAGGCGATCACCGATCCCGGGCTGGCGCTGGCCGCCATCGGCCGGGCGGCGGGCGCCGACCTGGCGGGGACGGGCTCGCCGCTGGAGGCGCTGGCCGAGACGTTCGGCGACGGCGCCTGGCTGCTGGTGCTGGACAACCTGGAGCAGGTAGTCCAGGTCGCCGCCGACCTGGGCGAGCTGCTGGCCCGCTGCCCGGGGCTGGCGATACTGGCCACCAGCCGCACGGCGCTCGGGTTGCGAGCCGAGCGGGAGTACCCGGTGCCGCCGCTGCCCCTTCCGGCGGATCCGGGCAGCGCCTCGGTCGCGGAGATGGCGGCCTCGCCGGCGGTGGCGCTGTTCGTGGACCGGGCCCGCGCGGTGCGGCCCGGCTTCGCCCTGACCGAGGGCAACGCCGCGGCGGTGGCGGAGATCTGCCGGCGCCTGGAGGGCCTGCCGCTGGCGATCGAACTGGCCGCCGCCCGCACCCGGCTGCTGGACCCGCCCGCCCTGCTGGACCGTCTCGGGTCCTCACTGGATGCGCTGGGGACCGGCGCGGTGGACCTTCCTGAGCGCCAGCGCACCCTGCGCGCCACGGTGGAATGGAGTGTAGGCCTGCTGGAAGATCCCGAGCGGTCGCTGCTACAGGTCGCGGCGGTATTCATCGGCGGCTGGACCATCCAGGCCCTGGCCCAGGTGGCGGGCTTGAATGAGGGCCGGGCACTGGAGCTGTCTGAGGCGCTGGCCCGGCACAGCCTGGTCTACCTCGACAGTACCGAGCTCGGGTCTCGGATGCGGATGCGGATGCTGGAGACCGTCCGCGAGTTCGTGGCCGAGCGGCTGGCAGCCCGGCCCGACGCCGCCGAGGTCGGGCGGCGGCACGCCGGCTACTACCGGGCGCTGGCCGAGCAGGCGGACCGGCCGCTGCGCAGCCCGGGCGAGACCGAGGGGCGGGAGCGGCTGCAGGCCGAGGCGGGCAACCTGGCCGCCGCGGTGCGCTGGTACCTGGCCCATGACCGCGGGCCGCTGCCCCACCTGATCCGGGTCCTGTGGCTGTTCTGGACGCTGGAGGACCTCGAGCGCGAGGCCTGGCCCTGGGTGCAGCAGCTGCTGCCCGCAGCCGGCACGCTGGACCCGCAACCCCGGGCCGAACTGGCCTGGGCAGCGGCGGCGCTCGCCACCGACACCGGGGACGACGCGGCGGCGCTGGCGGCCCGCCAGCATCTGGCGCCGCTGCTGGCCAGGATCTCCGACCCCTTCCTGCACGCGGTGGCCCAGCTGGCGATGGCGTGGACCTCGCCGATCGCCGGTGACGTTGACGGCGCTCTGCGGGAGGCGGCGGCCTCGCTGGAGGAGCTCGCGGGCCAGGATGAGCCCGTCTTCACGGGGATGGCCGCGTTCACCGCCGGCTCGGTGGAGATGGCGCTGGGCCGCTACGACGATGCGCTGCGACACCTGCTCGAGGCGCGTGATCTGGCTGAACGAACCGGCAGTGACTGGCTCGCCGCGGGCCCCCGGGTGGCGCTGGGCATCCTGGCTGTCCTGCGGGGCAGGCTCGATGAGGCCCGGCCGCTGCTGGAGGAGGCGCTGGACCGGAGCCTGGCGGCCCGCAGCACCCCGTTCGTGACCCTCTGCCTAGCAGGGTATGCCCAGCTGGCGTTCGCCGACGGCCACCCGGAGCAGGCGGCGCTGCTGGAAGGCGCAGCCGAGGGCCTGCGCCGACGGGTCGGCCTGGCGGCGTGGCCGCACCTGCGGCGGGTGGAGGGCGAACTGACGGCCCAGGTCCGCCACAGGCTAGGCGATAGCCGGTTCGATCAGGCGATCTCCGCCGGCTCCGGGCTCACCCAGCGGGAGGCGGTCGCCATCGTCCGGGACCAGCGTGGCACTCCGGCGCCCTGAGCCGCTCCGCATAACAACGCGAGGGGTGGTGTACGCCGTGACCAGTGCGATCATCGCGGGCGGCGGCATCGCCGGCCTCACTGCCGGCCGGGCTCTGCTGCGGGCAGGCGTGGAGGTCGTTGGCGCGGAGAAGGCGGACGCCATCCGCGCGGCGGGCGCGGCACTGGGCCTGAGGGCCAATGCGGTGAGAGTTCTCGACGACCTGGATGCGGACGTCCGCCCGGCTGGCCGCGAGGCGCAGATGTACTGCCGCGGCACCTCGGGCCGGCTACCCGGGACGCCAGAGTCCGGCGGGGGATCATCGCTACCTGCTGGCCCGCCGTGCCAGCCTTAACCGCCTCCTGGCCGTGCCGGCCGGCTATGACAGCATCTGGGGCTCGGGGCGGCCGCTGGCCTCGGGGAAGGACCAGGACGGCTAGACGAAGCAGCCCGGGCAACCACCTCTTACCGGCGCAAAGAAGGCCGAGCGGCACTCAGCCGGGTCGTCACCGGGACTTGGCCATTGCTAGCGCTCCAGCATCGGGCGCACCTCGACGGTCCCGCCGAACCGGGTGACCGGGATCCGTGCCGCGAACGCGATCGCCGCATCGAGGTCTGGCGCGTCATAGACGTAGTACCCGTCGAGCTCGTTGCCTGCCTCGACGGCGGGGCCGTTGGTGACCTGCGCCTGTCCGCCGTCCATGCGGACTGTCGCCGCCGTGCTGGCGGCCTGGAGCTGGTTGCCGTCGAGCACGCCCGAAGACTGGCGGATCGCCCCGAATTCGGCGGTCACCTTGTGCTGCTCCCCGGCCGGAAGCCTGCCGATCACATTGGCGGCGCCGTTGAAGCGGACCTGGAGCAAGAACTTCATCTGATCTCCTTACATGTGCTGACTAGAGGACTTCGGTTAGAGGTTCGTGGAGTGCCGGTGACAGGCTGGAGTGTTTAGTGCGCCGACTGGGCGCCGCGGATCGCTTCGGGGAAGGCCGGGTCAAAGATGCCTGCCCGAACCGGGCGCCGACCAGCATGCCCGCGTCCACGGCCAGCAACGAAGCGAATGCGGCGGTCACGAGACAGGCCTCCAGAACTGGACTGATTAGTACAGTTCTGAGGCTAGCAGAAAGTGGACGGTTCAGTACAGACTTAGTTCAGGTATGCCCGCACCTGCGCGAGCCCCGCGTCCACCGCGATCCGCAGCGACACCATGTCCTTGCGGGCCTGGCTGAGCACCATCCCGCCCTCGATGCTGGCCAGCAGCCCCGTGGCCAGCACGCCAGGCGCCGCGTCGGCGCGCAGCTCCCCGCGCTGGCGCATCCGCTCCAGCGCGTCCGCCAGCAGCCGCTCCCAGGCGTCGAACCCGGCGGCGGCCTGCAGCCGCGCGGTCTCGTTGCGGTCGGCGACCTCGATCGCCAGCGTCCCGATCGGGCACCCCGGCATCCCTGTCTGCTCGAACCCGGAAACGAAGCCCGCCAGCGCCTCCTCAAGACCGGCCAGCGACGACACGCCGCCGAGGACCTGGGTCAGCCCGGCCAGCACCTGCGCGCAGCGGTACCCGACCGCCGCGGCCGCCAGCTCATCCCGGCCGCGGAAATAATGGTAGAACTGACCCTTGCCCGCCCCCGCCGCCGCCAGCACCTCATCCACGCTGGTGGCCGCGATCCCCCGCTCCGCAAACAGTCCCGCGGCCCGCTCCACGATTCGCTCCCGGCTAGCGCGCCCGCGCCTGGTACTCGGCTCACCCGGCATGCACCCATGCTAGCCGCGGACTGTACCAGACAGTCCAGAGCGTTAGGCCACCTGACGGCTGCCGAGGCGGCGCCCTCGGGGCGGCGTCGAGCGGTCCCAATCACAGCCGACATTGCGGGCCAGCCAGCCCTCTCATCCGCCGCCTGGTGAAGGGCTGCAGGGCATCCGCGAGGAAGGCTTGCCATGACTAGAAGGTCGCACCGCGAACCTGACCTGGGCGAGAGAGATCCTAAGCGGGTCATCGCGTTCAGCGATGGGGTCATCGCTATCGCGGTGACCCTGCTCGTCCTGAACATCCGGCCTCCGGACGACACCCGGCACCTCGTGCACGGCCTCCTCGCGCTATGGCCGTCATACGTGGCCTACGTCATCACGTTCATGCTGGTCGGAAACGTATGGGCGAACCATCACGTCATGTTCGACCACATCCGTCACGCGGACCGGACGGTGCTGTTCCTGAACTGCGTTCTGCTGATGGACATCGCCGTGATCCCGTTCGCCGCAGCGGTGCTGGCCAACTCGTTCCGCGCTGGGCAGGGCGAGCGCACCGCCGTCGTCGTGCACGGCATCGTGTTCGAGGTGGCGGCCGCCGTGTTCAATGTCATCTGGTGGTATGCCCGCCGTGATCGCCGGCTGCTCGCCAATACCATTGATGCCGCCGGGGCCCGCTCTATAGCCAGGCGGTTCCTGCTCGGGCTGGCCTGGATCGGTGGCGGGACCGTGCTTGGCGCGCTACTGCCTCTGCTCGGCGTGGCCGTGTTCGCGTCATTCATCATCTTTTTCTGGCTGCCGATCTCCGGTGAGATCGGCGCCCCCGGCCCCCGCCCGGCACACGCCGGCGAGGCGGCACTATCCCCCGCGCCCACTCCCGAGACGCAAGCACGCGCGGACCATCCCGCTCCCGGCGGGTAAACCCCGGCCCCGCCCGCCGAGACGCGAATCACCAACCAGCGGTGCAGGTCACGCTGGGCCGGTCTGGACGGCCAGCGCTGAGCTCCCAGCCGACGGCGGGGGTGAACTGGCCGAGCCACTCGATCAGGTCGGCGAACCGCGACGCGTCCAGCTCGTAGAAGCGCTGACGGCCGATGAGCGTGTCGTGGACCAGGCCGCTTTCCCTGAGCACCCGCAGGTGCCGGCTGATGGCGGGCCGGCTGATCATGAACCGGCCGGCGATCTCCCCGGCGGGGAGCCGGTGCTCGCGCAGCATCACCAGGATGGCCCGCCGCACGGGGTCGGCGATCGCGGCCGCCACGTCATCCACAGCTAAAGCGTAACCAGTGTGTTACGCGTTCAGCAAGGCCAAGGCCGTCCCCCGACGGGACATCCGCCAACGAGATAGTCACGACGTGTCCAGGCGTAGCCGTCCGCCCGGCTGACGGGCCGGCGGGCCCGGCCCGGGCGGGGCGTGAATAGTCACTGAGGCGTGCGCCCGGCCCGTTCGGGGGTAAAGATCTTCATCCCGAACGGGCCGGGGCGCGTGCCCTGGTACGGCAGGCTGCGCGCGCAGGCGGTCGCGGAACCAGCGAGGTGATCCGCGACGCCAGAGGCAGTCGGCTGGCTCACCTTTCGGGGTCGATCCCGTTCCAGGCTGGCACCTTGACGTGCCGGTGGCCGCGGGTTCCGCTGATGATCACCTTCCGCACCGTGACGTCGTTCGCGGTGGTCGTCTCGTGCAGGTGGTGCCCTGGGTTGGCCGTCACCTGGACGTAGTACGTGCCGTTGGGCAGTTTGGTGATGTCGAACGCCTGGCCCGCGATCGACTGGATGTAGGTGTCGCCCCAGCCGACCGGCATCGTTTCGCGTACCCACAGTGCGGTCGTGCTCCCGCACTGGCCCGCGAAGCCGACAAATGACGGCTGCCAGACGGCGTTGGGCAGCAACAGGTCGACCGGGTCCGTGGGCGCGATACAGAAACCCGTTTTCTGGCTGCGGAGCACGAGCTTCCCGCCCGGGCCGAGCAGCTTATAGCCGGCGAACTGCTCGAAGTGCCAGTGATTGTGGCCGGGCAGCGAGTCGAATCCCATGGTCCCGACGCGGGCGCGTCCGATAACCTGCCCGTCCTGCCAGAAGTACTGGTATGCCGACATGACGGGTGAGCTTTTGACCCGGAAGCCCTGGACGTCGAGCTGCCCGTTTCCGCCCACCCAGACAGTGGCGGCGAAGTTAAGCAGATCACGCCCCGCGGCGTGCGTGGTCCTTATCCCCCATGCCGGAAGCGGCACCAGGTCAGGAAGCGCGGATTCCGGCGGATTCGTCATCGCCGCAACGGCGGGCAGCTTAGCCCGCGCGGCCGGCCGCCGATTCGTCCCGCCGACGGCGGCACAGCAGCCTGTTCCCTTCACCACTTTCATGACGACGGTCGCGGAGGCGTGGGCCGGAGGAATGCCGAATAGCCGGGTGTAAGCCGCGGTGATGGATACGGTCACGCGGTAGGTCCCCAGTGCCAGCCGGTACGTTCGGCCGGACTGGGCCGCGTCCACTGCCCAGCCCCGTTCTATGCCCCACACCGTCCCGAGCTGGAACGGATCCATGGCCCCGCATTCCTGCGGGTACGGCGACGCGGACGGGCCGTCCGGGCTGGCGCGCTCGGGGTCGAACGTATCGGGGCACAGCGTCATCCGGGTGGTGGCGATTACCTTGCCAGCCTTGTTCTTGATGGTGAGGCGGATGAAGTTCTTCAGCCCGTTCCAGCCGTCCAGGACGCTGGCTGGCAGCGGCCTGGTCTGCGGCGGGAGTCCCGGCTGGCTTATGACCTGGGTAATGGTTACTGGATCGGTATAGCTGGCGCGGCCGACATCTAGCTGCAGCGGGGCTCCGAGCGACGCCACCCAGATGCCCGGGTCCACGAACACCTGCTTCCCGAACCGCTGTGCGGTAATGGTGTGCTGGGCCGCGATCAGCTTGATCGCCGGCCCCTGTACCGCCTGGGCCGCGGTCGCCTCGGCCGCGGGAGCGGACACGGCGCTTGCGCCGGTCGCGACGACCAGCCCGGCCACTGCTATCGCCG
>DAIOWL010000005.1:11569-24892 GCA_036758545.1 Streptosporangiaceae bacterium
GCGGACACGGCGCTTGCGCCGGTCGCGACGACCAGCCCGGCCACTGCTATCGCCGCGGTGATTGCATTTCGTCGCTTCAACGCCCGTCACTTCCCTTACTCCGCCCATGGCTAATTCCGGCATGCATGCTGACCCCTTGTGATAGACGGCTGCGAACTCAGATTCCGCTCAAGGAACACCCCGTATGGCGTTGATCATCACGGCATTCGCGCCACGGCCAACGGATCCGTTCACCAGCATCAAGGCTCGTGCCCAGAATCAACGGCCTAACGGTGCGATGGTGGGGAACCGCCGACGACGCTGGCGGAAAATGGTACAATTTGAGTATGATTACGCCGCCTGTCGGCGTCAAGCGTTGATTTCTGGCGTGGTTCGGCCTTTTCATTGCAGTAAGTTTCAAGTATTTCGGGTATTACCTGACGGTTGTTTCAGCAGGCGCGAGCAGAGCACCGCGAGGAGCCGCCCTGGCCGACCTGCGACCCGCTTCGGAGGGCAGGCTCAGCACCGACCTCGACGCGCAGGTCCCCGTCCCGCTAGCGGCCCTGGTTGCCAGGTGCCATGACGCCGGTCCTAATCGCGGTTTTTCTCCATGCGCCCGCTGTTGGTCACTGCGGCTGCGCCGGTCCGATACCGTCGCGCGGCGGGCAACGACGGGCCGAACCTCACGCTGAAGACCATGCCGCAGACCTGCCGCCGCTGAGTACCACATCTCAGACGCCGCCGCACCTCCGTCAGCATATGTTGACGAAACGTCGCGTGTCAGCATATGCTGACGATATGGAACCTGCTCTCCAGGTCGCAGAAGGCACCGTCAGCAACGACCCCGAAGCCGGGCTGCGCGCGGTCGCCGCCCTTCGTGCGCTGGCCGAACGGCTGGAACTACTCCAGGTCCAGCAGGCCCGAGAGCTCGGCTGGTCTTGGCAGGACATCGCCAGCCGTCTCGGCGTCCCCAAGCAGACCGTCCGCCGCAAGTACGGCCGGCTGACCGGGAGGCGATGATGTTCGAGCGCTTTACCGACACTGCCCGGCACGTGGTCGTCCAGGCCCAGGCCGATGCCCGCCGGCTCGGGCACAATTACATCGGCTGCGAGCACCTGCTGCTGGCCGCGGCCGCGGCCGCCGAGCCGGCCAGCGCGGTCCTGCGCGACCAGGGCGTCACGCCCGAACGGATCGAGGCGGCACTACTGCGCGCCATCGGACGGGGCCAGACGGCGTACCCGGTGGGCGCCCTCGACCGCCAGGCGCTGGCTTTCCTCGGCATCGACCTCGACGTCGTCCGGGCCCGGATCGAAGCGGCGTTCGGCCCAGACGCCCTCACCCGCGCCGTCCCGGCTGCCTGTCGGAGCAGAAGGCCAGCCTGGGGGAAGGGCCCGCTGGCCGGGCTGACGCACCGCCGACGTCGCCGCGCCCGTCGCAACGCCCCCCTGCCTGCAGGCCCGTTCCGGCAACGTCCCGCTTGTGCCGGGCCCGTTCCCAGTGGCCATATCCCGTTCACGCCGCGCGCGAAGAAGACCCTGGAGCTCTCGCTGCGCGAGGCGGAGGCGCTGCACGACACCCACATCGGCGTCCAGCACCTCGTCCTTGCCCTGCTGGCACCGAAGGACGGCACGGTTCCGGTGATCGTGTCGGCTCTCGGCGTCCCGGCCACTTCGCTGCGCGCCGCCATCCTCGCCCGCTACCGCAAGGCGAGCTAATCCGCACGTCTCCCTGGCCGCCATTCCCGCAAGCTCTCCAGGGGACCTGATTCATGTCGGCAACCACCGGCGGAACTTCAAGATCACGAACTGGCCGGTCGTATCCGACCTGCTGGCCGTGCTCCGGTTCGGTCCGATGCGGGAGCCATTGCGGGTGGCCCGGCCTGAGGGTCGATGCCGGGCGCTGGCGGGTAACCGGGAGATGCTGGGCTGACACTTACTAGTGTGGACATCTGCGACGGTGAGCTGGTCCGGCGGGCCCGCGCCGGAGACGCTGGCGCGTTCTCGTTGCTGGTTGAGCGGCATGTCTCGTCGGCGAGGGCGCTCGCGATGCGGTTGCGCGCGCATCGGGACGACGTGGACGACATCGTGCAGGAGGCGTTCCTGCAGGCGTTCACGGGCCTGGGCCGGCTGCGTGACCCGGACCGGTTCGGCGGATGGCTGGCCGGCATCATCCGCAACATATCCCTCGCCGCAGCCCGGCAGACCCCGCTGGTGCTGCTGGCTGAGTGGCCCGAAGATCTCCATCCGGCCTCGGCGCAGGGCCTGCCGTCGGCCGAGGACCTCGATCGCACCGAGGCGCTGCGCTCCGCGGTCGCGGGCCTGCCCGGCGGGCAGCGGCACGCCGTCGAGCTGTACTACTTCGCCGACCTGCCCGCCGGGCAGATCGGCGGGTCGCCCGGCGCGGCCAGGGCCAGCCTGCACAAGGCCCGCCGGCGGCTCCGCGAGCACATCACCGCCCGCCGCCCCGACCTCATCCCGGCGGTATCACGGAGGAAAACCATGACCACTGTCCGCATCGCGCACGCTGGGGCGCACTTCGACCCGGGGCCGGACGGCACGACCGCGGCCCGGCGTATCCTCGTTGTCCTGGCCGACGACCCTGGCCGCCGGGCGATGGGCCTGTGGCTGCCCGCCCGCCAGGCCATGGGCCTGTGGCAGATCCCGGGCCGGCCGCACCGCGACAGCCAGCCGCCCCGGCCCGAGCGGCATCTCCCGCCCGGGGACCAGCCGGTCCGGGAGTTTACCGTCGCGGATCTGGCCAGCGGGCTGCTGGGGGCGGCCGGCGCGGCCGTGACCGGGGTGGACATCGACGAACTGGGACCGGGAGTGCTCGCGGCGCAGATCGCGGTGGCCGGCCCGGCCGGCCCGCGGCATGTCACCGTGCCTCCCGGCAGCGCCCTGGCGCTGGCCGCCGCGCTGGAGGCACCGGTCCGGGTCGCCGATGCCCTGATGGACCGGTTGGCGGTCCCGGTCACCGGCGATGACCTGCCCGGGCTGTTCGCGAGCCGCGTGCCGGCTTCCCCGTCCTGGCCGCGCTACGGGCCGCGGAACCTGGCCTTCGCCGACGGCCTGGACGGCTGGGTCATCGGCGGCAGCTCCCGGGCTGAGGCCACCGGGGAGCACTGGGACGACTACGTGGTGGCCGCGGCAGACGGGACCGCGACCCTGGCCGCAGCGGTCCCGCGGCCCTACGGGGACGTCTTCGCGCAGCAGATGTGGATCGCCGGCGAGTACCGCGGCGCCACGGTGACCCTGGCGGCCGAGATGACCGCCCAGGACGTGGCAGGCCACGCCGAGCTGAGCCTGTTCACCATCACCCACGCCGAAGACCGCAGCCGGGACCGGCCGGTGTTCCCGGCGCCGCCCGGCCGCCAGCCGACAGCGGTCCGGCGTGACCGCCGGGACTCCGGCAAGACCATCACCGGCAGCAGCAACTGGACCCGGTACCAGATCACTGCGCAGGTCCCCGCCGACGCCGACACCATGGGATTCGAACTCACCCTGACCGGCCCCGGCACGGTCCGGCTCCGCCACGTGGAACTGACCCGCGCCCGCTGACCGCAGCCACAGACCAGCCAGCAACCACGACAAAGTTCCAGCTAACGCGATCCGACTCAGAGCAGGATCTGCGTGGGGTGCTGGATCGTCGCGACGAAGGCTCTCATCCACTCGGCCGCGGTAGACCCGTCTACGGCCCGGTGGTCGACGGAGAGCGTCACCTCCATGACCGAGCCAACCGCGAGCTTGCCCTTCTTCACCACGGGCGCACGGTGCACAGCGCCCACAGCGAGAATCGACGATTGCGGTGGGTTGATGATGGCGGCAAAACTCTGGACGCCGAACATGCCCAGATTGGTCACGGTGGTGGTGCCGCCCTCCAGCTCCCGGGGAGCCAGGCGGCCGGATCCGGCTCGCTCTACCATATCGCTGGTGGCCGCGGCGATCGCCGCGATCCCGCTGCGGTCCACCGAACGCAGCACCGGCGTGACCAGGCCCCGAGGGCTGGCGATGGCGACCCCGACGTCCACCGAGGTGAACGACCGGACTGCGTCGGGCGTCCAGACTACGTTCATGGCGGGCACCAGCTGATGAGCGCGCGCCACCGCCTTGATGACGAGATCGTTCAGCGAAATCCGGACCGGGTTAGTGCCTTCGTTGAGTTCCGCGCGTAGCCGCAACAGCCGGCCGGCCCGGGCACGGCCGCTGAGATAGAAGTGCGGGACAGGCTGCTTGCTCTCGGTCAGCCTGCTGGCGATCGCCCGCCGTATCCGGCTGTGCGGGACCTCGCGGTAGTCCGCCGACGCCGACCCGGTTTCCGCTGCCGAGGGCCCGGGCGGTACCTGCGGGAGCTGGGGCGGACCCTCGGCTTGATCGGCGGCCACCGCGCGGACCGCCCGCTCCACGTCACGACGCATTATCCGGCCGTTCGGTCCGGTCCCTGAGATATCACGCAGGTCTAGGCCAGCCATGCGCGCCAGCCGCCGGGCGATCGGGCTGATGAAGATACGCTCTGGTGCTCCGTCGGTGCTCATGGCATGGTGCCCGGCCGGGGCGGCGGGACTCGTGGCTGAATCTGGTGCTGGCACAGGAGGCGTGATCCCCTGGGCGCGGAGTTCGTCCTCAACGTTGGCCGCTGACTCGCCGGGCGCGCCGATGAGCGCGATGGGCTGACCGACGGCGACATCGGCGCCTTCAGGGACCAGGCGGCACAAGATCACGCCGTTTTCCTCGGCCTCGATGTCGATCACCGCCTTGGCGGTCTCCACGGTAGCGATCACGTCGGTCGCTGAGTACGGGCTGTTCTCAGCGACCGGCCAGGCCGCGAGTACCGCTTCGGTGGTGCCGGCGGCGATCTCGGGCACGCGCAGCAGATGTGCCATGGTCAGGCCTTCGCGATCTCGATCAGGGCGTCGGCCACCTCTTCGGTACGCGCGATAGCCGCGCGCTCCAGGACCTTGCTGATGGTGGGCGACGCCTCGCCGCCGGTCACCCGCTGAACGGGGTGGTCGAGCCAGTCGAAGAAGCGCCGCTGAATTTCGTCGGCCAGCCAGCCGCCGTAGGAGGTGCCGAGCGCTCCTTGTTCGGCGATCAGGACGCGGTTGGTTTTCCTGATGCTCTCGCCGATCGTGTCCCAGTCCACGCTGGCGCGATCAAGCCAGCGCAGGTCGATCACTTCGGCATCCACGGTGCCGATCGCGGTGACGGCGTCCAGGACGTATCCGGTCATCGCAAGGTAGCTCAGGACCGTCACCGCCGACCCCGGGCGCCGCACCGCAGCCCGGCCGACCGGCAGGCAGAAGTCCCACTCCCCGGCCGGCACCTCACCGGTGGATGGGTAGAGATCGACGTGCTCGAGCACGACCACCGGATCCTGACACCGTAGTGCGGTATTCATCAGGCCGATGTAATCGAACGGAGTCGACGGAGCCGCGATGCGCCAGCCCGGTGCGGTGGCGAATATGCCGGCCGGATCCATCGAGTGCTGTGAGCCGTACCCTGTGCCGGTCGCCACCTTGCTGCGAATCACGATCGGAACGTCGTTGCCGCCACCGTACATGTGGCGTGCCTTCGCGATCTGATTGAAGAGCTGGTCCGCCGCCACCCACATGAAGTCGGCGTACATGAACTCGACTACCGGCAGGAACCGGCCGTCCAGGGCGATGCCGCCCGCTAGGCCGGTGAAGCCGTTTTCGCTGATCGGCGTGCCGAGCACCCGGTCGGGGTGGGCCTGCTTGAGGCCCTTGGTGGCGCCGTTGGTGCCCCCGTTGAGACGGTGGATGTCCTCGCCCATGATGACGATCCGGCCGTCGCAACTCATCCGCCGGGCCATCACCCCCGCCACGGCGTCGATGAACTTCATCTCCTGCCCTGGGCCAGAGAAATCCTCGCGTTCAGCGAACGGGGCGCCGGCGAACTCCGTAAGGTCACTGCGGATGCCCACGTCCACAAACGCCGGGTCGGGCCACTCGGCGGTCTTGATCTGCCGCTCGTCCGGCTTGCCGCCCGGCACCGGCTCGAGCAGAACCGACCCGACCTCGGCCATGAGTTCACCAGCCTGCTCCCGGGCAGAATCCACGGCCGCCTGGGTCAAGATGCCGCGGCGCACCAGGTGCCCGGCGATCTGGGTGAGAGGATCGCGCGCTCGCCACTGGGCTTCTTCTTCCCGGCTGCGGTACCCGAAGGCGCTGCCGGGGAACGGGCCGTTCTGGTGGTAGAAGCGATAGACGTCCGCCTCGATCATGGCCGGGCCCATCCCTGCCCGCATGTGCGCGGCAGCCTCTGTCATGGCGGTGCGCACCGCCAGCGGGTCCATGCCGTCGACCTTCCAGCTGGCGATGCCGAAGCCGGGGCCGCGCGCGGAAAGCCGCGGCTCGCCCGTCGCCTCTTCGACCCGGGTCGAGACCGCGTAGCGGTTGTTCTCGATGAAGAAGCACAGCGGCAGCTTCCACGCCGCGGCCAGGTTGAGCGATTCCAGCGTGGAGCCGATGTTGGTCGCGCCGTCGCCGAAAAAGGTGACGGCGACCGCGTCGGTTCCAGCGTGCTGGTGCGCCCAGGCTGAGCCGGCCGCCTGCGGTACCCCGCCACCAACAATGGCGTTCGTGCCGATCGCGCCGGCCTGTTTCCACTGCAGGTGCATCGAGCCGCCACGGCCGTGGCTGAAGCCGCGCTCCAGGCCGCAGACCTCCGCCAGGCTGCGCAGCATCAGGGCCCGCACCTGCTCGGAGTACGGTCGCACCGGGTCAATGCCGTCGGGTGCCACATAAGCCAGCGCCTTGGCCAGGAACTGGTGGTGACCGCGGTGCGAGCCGTTGACCGTATCTCCGGGGCGCAGCGCGAGCACGGAGCCGACCGCGCCTCCTTCCTGTCCGATGCTGGAGTGGGCCGGACCGTGGATGAGGCCGTCCGCGGCCAGCCCGAGCACGAATTCCTCGAACGCGCGGATCAAGCTGAGCTGCGCGAACGCGGCCGTCAGCCACTGCGGACCGGCCGCGTCCCAGTCGGACTCGGTCACGACGACCTCGACCCACGGCGCAGACATCTCCAGGTGGTTATGCTGCGGCATGGCGCTCCTTATCTAGGCCGGCCTGCTGCCCTGACGATCGAAGGCCTTGCCTCTCGGGTAGGAGACGAGCTCGAACTGCATGCCCCACGGGGCCAGGAAGTAGACCCAGCGCTGTCCCTCGCTCGGGCCGCTGCTCGCGGTGGGATCACCCAGGACCTGGATTCCCTCGGCGCGCAGATAATCCACCGCGGCGTCGATGTCATCGACGTAAAAGGCGACGTGATGGCCGCCGTGGTCGCTGTTCCGGGGGGGTACCTGATTCTGGCCGGGCGAGGCGTACTGGAAGACCTCGAATATCGCCTGGCCGCCGCAGCGGAAGAAATGCAGCTGCTGCATTACGGCCCGCGGGTGCACGTTGAGATGCTCGGCCATCCAGTCGTCGTCGTGGACGAACGGGCCGAGCGAGTACATGTACTCACAGCCGAGAACGCCGATCAGGAACTGGCGGGCTTCCTCCAGGTCCGGGACGGTGATCCCGATGTGGTCCACCCGGGTGAGCCCAGGGACAGGCACGGTAACCTCACCAGCTGAGCGCGGGGTCGAACGACTCCGTACAGTCCAGCACGCTCTCGTGGCCGCCCTCGCTGATGAGCTGGTCCACCTGTGTCATGATGATGGCCCTCCGGCTGTGGGTTTCAAAACGGGTTTCAGTACGGGTTCGCGACAATGAGGTCCTGCGCGGGGAAGAGGGTGAGAATGCGGGGGCCGTCCGGCGTGACTACGACCTCCTCCTCGATCCGCGCCGCGGAGAACCCGTCGGAGGCCGGGCAGTACGTCTCGAGGGCGAACACCATCCCAGCCTGGATCTCCACCGGATGCTCCAGGCTGTTCAGACGGCTGATGATCGGTCGTTCGTGCAGGCCGAGGCCCAGGCCGTGGCCGAACTGAAGGCCGAACGCCGCCATCTCATCGGCGAACCCGAAGTCGGTCGCCGCGGGCCAGATACGCGCGATGTCGTCGGTGCCCACACCGGGCTTGACCATTTGGATGGCCAGGTCCATCCATTCCCGCGCCTTGGTGTAGGCGTCGCGCTGTGAGGTCGTCGCACTGCCCACGCTGAACGTACGGTAGTAGCACGTCCGGTAGCCGTTGTAACTCTGGATGATGTCGAAGAAGGCCTGGTCGCCAGGCCGGATAATGCGGTCGGAGAAGTTGTGCGGGTGCGGGTTGCAGCGCTCGCCGGACACGGCATTGATGGCCTCGACCTGTTCCGAGCCCATGTCGTACAGGCGCTTGTTCGCCAGCGCCACGATCTCGTTTTCCCGTATGCCGGGCTTGAGGGCTTCGACGATGTCGGTGTAAACGCCGTCGACCATGGCGGCGGCCTGGGTCAGCAACATGATTTCGTCGGCGGACTTGATCTGGCGCGCGTCGAGCATCAGCTGCTGCGCATCGAGCACGGTCAGCCCTTGGCGCTGCATCTCGGCCAGGAACGGCAGCTCGATGATGTCGACGCCAACCGGCTGTCCGGCCAGGCCCTCGTCCGCCAGCAGCTGCTTGATCTCGCGGACCGCGGAGGTCATGAGGCCAGCTTCGGGTGCGATGGCACCGCGCAGGCCGAGCATGCCCGCCTTACAGTTCTCCGGCACCAGCCACGGGCAGTACAGCTGATGGTGCTTGGCGGCTGACCCGAAGTCCCAGAGCACTGGCTCGCCGGTGCGGGTCAGCAGAGCGTACCGGGTCATCTTGTCGCCGAGGGCGCCGCCGATCCAGGTCTGGGTGGAATACCGGATGTTGTAGAAGTCGAAGAGCAAGAACGCGCCGCAATCGCTCGCATTCAGCGCCGCGCGCGAGCGGTCCAGGCGGTAACGCCGCAGCCGATCGAAGTCCACACGTGCCTCGAAGTCGACGCCGCCGTGTCCGGGAGCCCGGAGCGGGCGAGCGCTGCTCACGAGGAGGCCTCCAGCCCGTCGTCGACCTTGACGTTCTCGGCGGCCAGGGTGATGTCCGAGCGCCTGGCCTGCTCCAGAATGAGCGTGCCCGCGCTCACCACTTTGGGGTTACCGCTGACCCGCGCGGCGAGGAAATCGGTCTCCCGTTTCCGGCCGACGTCGCGGACCGCACGGCCGGACAGATCCGACGGCTGATCCACGGCGACGGCTCCGCGGCTGATCATCGGGGCCGCCTTGGCCGCGGTCCGGTTGTAGATGGCCACGTCGTACCCCGCGTCGAGGAGCCTGGAGGCCATCTGCAGGCCCATCCGGCCCGCCCCGATCCAGCCGACCATAGGGTGCTCAAGCGCACGGTCTGCCATCACGATGTCCCTCCTGCACAGCCCTACCGCAGTGACCATCGCACTAGCGCCTCATCACTCGGCGAGATTATCACAATCGTTTGCATCCTAGTAGCGGCGAATCTGAGACGGCAGTGGCGGCACCGGGCTCGCGACCGACCCGCCTAGCATTTCGGCAACCCAGTCGGCGGTGGCCTGCCGGTGGAACGGGGCCAGGTTCGCGCAGCCGTGGTTACCCTCGGCCAGCAGCAGCACCTGCGCGGGACCGGACGCCTCTTCCACCAGCCGCTGCGCGTGCTGCCAGGGGATGAGCCGGTCGAGCTGGCCCATGACCGCCAGCAGCGGGCAGGTAATCAGTTCCGCCCGGCCGGCCATGGTCAGCTCCTGGGCCCGGCGGCGAGCGGACTCCATATCCGGCGAGAAGGACCGGACCCGGAACGCCTCACGGGTGAGGATGGGGCGGCTGTCCCAGCCGTCATCGAAGGAGTACGGACCGGCCAGCGCCACGCACGCCTTCACCCGGGGGTCGCCGCTGGCCACTCGCGGCGCGTAGTACCCGCCGAGGCTGACGCCCCAGACCCCGATACGGTCCGGGTCGAGTCCTTCCTCGGTGCTCAGCTGGTCGATGATGGCGGCGCCCGGCACCTCCCAGTCACCCCGGATGGCCAGGTCGTACTCGGCCTCGCCTTGACCGGGTCCGTCCACGCTGAACGTGGCGATACCCCGCTCCAGGAAGAGGTCCTCGGTGCTGCGGAGTTCTTCCTTCGCCGAGTCGAGTCCGGGAATCATGATCATGACCGGATGGAGTCCCGGCCCGGCCGGCTGGCGCAGGACGCCGGCCAACTGCGATCCCCCGAACGGGATCTCGACCCGGCGGCCGGGCGGATCCAGGTAGGGCAGCGCATCGGTCAGGCAGCTCACCGCCCGCTTGTGCGCGGCCCGCATCTGAACCAGGTCGTTGACGAACAGGAACTTGGCGAAGTGGAAATAGACAGCAGCCCGGGAGAGGTGCTCCCCGGCCGAGATCGTCCGGCCCGCCTTCAGCGCGTCCCGGCCGAGTTGCTCGTGTTCGGCGGCGACCGCACTCCAGGCCGAGCACCACTCGTCCCAGGAGGGAAGATCGCGGGTAATCCGCTCGAAGTCCGCCGCGGTCACGCCGTTGGTCGTGAATCGCGGCGCCCAGTGTGAGATAGCCGCGGCTAGCCGGTCATCCATGTCACGGTCCCTTCGGCGATCGACTTCAACGTCTCTGCAAACGAATGCATACTCGGATGGAAGGATCGGGTCAACACCGTGACGAGTCCGCCACCGCAACCGGCCCCCAGGGCCGCCTCGCGACCGTAAGGGAGATTATGGAGACGCAAGAATTCCTCCTGGTCGTCAATGGTGCCGAGCACACCGTCAGCTGTGAGCCGGACACACCGCTGCTGGACGTCCTTCGTCACGACTGCGGCCTGGCCGGGCCTAGCTTCGGCTGCGGGCTCGGCCTGTGCGGCGCGTGCATGGTGCAGATCAGCGGCCGGGCCTGGTCGTCCTGCAACCTGCCGGTTTCGGCCGCGGACGCACCGGTTACGACCGTGGAGGGGCTGCCGTCCGACGGTCGGCTTCATCCGGTCCAGCAGGCGTTCCTGGACGAGCAGGCCGCTCAGTGCGGCTACTGCACCGCGGGCATGGTGATGGCCGCGGTCGACCTGCTGGGAAGGAACCCCGACCCGACCGAGCAGGACGTCAGGGCGGCTCTGGACGGCAACCTGTGCCGCTGCGGTACCCACGGCCGGATCGTCCGGGCGGTGCTGCGGGCGGCCGGCCAGGCCCCCGGGCCCCCGGGCCAGCCATTCGAGGCACGGCTGACCGGTGCCGCCTCGCCTGGGCGGGTGCCAGCCAGGGCAGGACCACTACCAGCCGGGGCGCGGGCGCTGCCGGCCAGCCTCGCGGCTAACCCGGTGCTGGCCCGGTGGCTCGATTTTGGCCGTGACGGCGAGGTCACGGTCAGGTCCGGAAAGGTCGAGTACGGCCAGGGCATCTGGACCGCGCTGACGCAGGTGGCGGCCGAGGAACTGCAGATCGATCTGGCCCGGGTGCGAATGGCTCCGGTCAGCACGAGTACCAGCCCCGACGAGGGATTCACCGCGGGCAGCCGGTCGGTGCAGGACTCTGGCTCAGCGCTCCGCCAGGTCTGCGCGCGGGCCCGCGCGCTGCTGCTCGCGGGCGCCGCGACCCGGCTCGCCGTCGACCAGGAAGTATTGAGCGTGACGGACGGGCAGATCCTGGCCTCCGGGCGGCCGACAGGGCTGAGCTACTGGTCGCTGGCCACGCCGGGCACGCTGGATCGCGCGGCGGCTGGCGACGCGGTGCCAGCGCGGCCGCCCGGCGAGTGGACCGTGGCCGGCTGGCCCGCGCCGCGCCTGGATCTCCCGGATAAGGTCGCGGGGAGGCCGCGGTTCATCCACGACCTGGTTCTGCCGGGCATGCTGTTCGGCCGGGTGGTGCGGCCGCCTGCGGCGGCCGCCGAGCTCAGCGAACTGCCGGCCATCCGGCTGGGCCGAGGTGACCTGCTGGTCAACGACGGATCGTTTGTCGGCGTAGTGGCCGAGACCGACCGGGCCGCACTGCGGATGGCGCGCCGGGTCGCCCGCGCGGCGCAGTGGAAGCGGCCGGAATCCCCCGGTCCGCTGCCCGACGAACGTGACATGCGGGCATTCCTGCTGGCCACGCCAGCCGAACCGCAGCCGGTGGTCGACCAGCCCGATCCGGACGCGGCCGCTACGGTCAGCCGTACGCTGACGGCGGAGTTCAGCCGCCCGTTCGTGGCCCACGCGTCGATGGCACCCAGCTGCGCGATCGCCCGCTGGGACGGCGAGTCCGTCACCGTTTGGAGCCACAGCCAGGGCATCTTCGCCCTACGCGGGGCGATCGCGGCCGGACTGGGGCTGGCGGCCGGGCAGGTGACCGTCCACCACGCCGAAGGCGCAGGCGTCTACGGCCAGAACGGCGCGGACGACGTGGCGATGGACGCGGTGCTGCTGGCTCGTGCGGCGGGAGGCCGCCCCGTCCGGGTGCAGTGGACACGGGAGGACGAGATGCGCTGGGCGCCGTTCGGTCCTGCCATGCTGGCTCGGCTATCGGCCGGCCTGGACCCGGCGGGCCGGATCGTGACCTGGCGGCAGGACGTGTGGAGCAACGGCTTCGTCGGACGGCCCGGCAGCGGCGGGGAGCCGCGCCTGCTCGCGCTGACCCATCTGGCCGGCGGTCTTCCGATGCCGCCGGCTCCGGACGGGGCGCCGACCGGAGCGATGGGCTCCACCCGCAATGCGGTACCGGGGTACGACATCCCGGACCTGCACGTCATCCGGCACCGGCTGCTCGACATGCCGATCAGGACGTCCTCCCTGCGCTCGCTCGGCGCGCACCTGAACGTCTTCGCCATCGAGTCATTCATGGACGAGCTGGCCGCCGCGGCGGGCGCCGACCCGGTGCGGTTCCGCCTGGAGCACCTGGCCGATCCGCGCGCCCGGCGGGTGCTGACCGAGGCCGCCCGGCTGGCCGGCTGGGACACCCGGACCCGGCGGGAAGGAACCGGGTTCGGCGTGGCGGCGGCTCGCTACAAGGGGACAGCCGGCTACTGCGCGGCCGTGGCCGAGGTGGAAGCGGACACCGCCGTCCGGCTGCGCAGGCTCTGGCTCGCCGTGGACGTCGGCCGGGTCATCAACCCGGACGGGGTGCGGAATCAGGTCGAGGGCGGCGCGGTGCAGAGCGCAAGCTGGACCTTGCGCGAGCAGGTCAGGTTCGACCGCGTCCAGATCACGTCGGCGAACTGGGATAGTTACCCGATCCTGCGGTTCACCGAGGTTCCCGAGGTCACGGTCCGGATCGTGGACGCCGCCGACGAGGACGAGACCGGGGCGGGTGAGCTCGCAGCCGGACCGGTGGCCGGCGCCATCGGCAACGCGGTCGCCGACGCGGTCGGCGTCCGGGTGCGGGATCTCCCGCTGACCAACGCGCAGATCGTCCGGGCGATCGAGGCGAGCTGACTAGTACTCGGGTAACCC